>CAYSMI010000223.1:0-2531 GCA_964432165.1 uncultured Acidiferrobacter sp. | reverse complement strand
GGTATTGATGAATACGGTGTATCGGCGAACCGAAGAGGAACTCGCCGGGATGCGTGATCGCCTTGAGCTTACCCGCGACGAGGGTCTTGACCCGATTGCCAAAGCGGCGGTGAATCGATGGTTTGACGATGTATTCAAGAAGCAGTTTCCGGATCGGGTGGAGTTGATCCGCAGCAAATTGCTGGCAAATGATCGCCAAGCCTATACCGAGGCGTACGCGGCGCTAGTGGAGGCGGATGTAATCGTTCAGGATGCCCTGAAACACGTTTTCTGTCCGGCGCTCGTTCTGACAGGTGAGAATGACCCCGGGTCAACGCCCGCTATCGCCAAAAGGATGGCGGCTGACCTCGCCAATGCCGAACTCGCCATATTGCCTGGCCTGCACCATCTTGCGTCGTGGGAAGCACCGGAGACGGTCAACCGCCGGCTCATTGAGTTTCTCAAAGCCAACCGTTAGGGTGTAGTAAAAGTCGCCTTCACTGCTCAGGAGGGTTTCTGACCCGTTATTTGAGTACGCTACAGGGCATAATTACGCTTCTTTCTTATTGGAGATTTCTATGGATCAGGAACGCTTTGACAAGGGCTTGGCGACACGCCGGGACGTGCTCGGAGCCGAGTATGTCGATAATGCGCTGGCTAACGCTAGCGAATTCGCCCGGGATTTTCAGGAATTGCTGACTGAATACTGCTGGGGAGCGGTCTGGGGTGACGAAACGCTGGACCGGAAGACGCGTAGCATGCTCAATGTCTCGATGATCGCAGCGCTTAACCGGATGCATGAGTGGGAACTGCATTTTCGGGGTGCCTTGGTCAATGGCGTCAGCCGTGACGAACTCAAAGCCATTTTGAATCAGATTGCGATCTACTGCGGCGTGCCGGTGGCAGTGGAGTGTCACCGAATCGCGAAAAAGGTTTTCGCGGAACTGGACGCGAAGTAGCAATCGAACTGGGACAGGATGCTTAAGTCTAACGCTGGCGGGTAGAAGTCCCATTCAGCGCGAAGCCTGATTTAAGGAAAACAGTACTGCATCATGAAGGAAAGCTTCGAAACAATCATTGTGGATCAAGAAGATCACCTGGCCTGGGTGACCTTAAATCGGCCGGAAGTTGCCAACGCCTTCAATACCCGGATGGCAGAGGAGCTGCTGGAGGTGTTCGGTGATTTTGTCTCAGGCGCACGGGAAGCCCGATGCATCATCCTGACCGGCGCGGGTGAACGGGCATTCTGTGCCGGTGGTGATCTCAAGCAGCGCCACGGCATGACAGATAAAGAGTGGTACGAACAGCATGTCGTTTTTGAAGATCTGGCACGGGCGCTGATGGATTGCCCGGTACCGATCCTTGGCGCTATTAATGGCGCTGCCTTCGGAGGCGGCACGGAACTCACGTTGGCCTGCGATTTTGCCTATGCAGCGAAACATGCCCGGTTCGCCCTTACGGAAACGACGCTCGGGATCATGCCTGGGATGGCGGGCACCCAGTATCTTCCGCGGGCGGTCGGTATCCGCAGGGCCAAAGAAATCATCCTCACGGGTAAACCCTTCAGCGCCGAGCAGGCGCTCCAGTGGGGATTGGTCAATGAACTCTGTGAGTCAGAGGCTCTGCTCGATGTGGTAAAGGCCGCCGGCCAGCAGATTGCAGACAACGGTCCGGTGGCGGTTGGCGGTGCCTTGAGGGCGATCAATAACGCGGGATTTGCTTCGCTGAAAGAAGATTACGAGGTGGAACTCACGTCATACAACGAGACCGTGCCTACCCAGGACCGGCGCGAAGGGATTGCCGCATTCAACGAGAAAAGAAAGGCAAAGTTCACGGGTCACTAACCTTGCCCAGCCAGCGGCATCTTGGGCCCGTGGAATGTCTGAGGAACATTCGTGCAAGAAAAAAGCATCACCGCAACACTTTGCAAGTTTGCGAGCCAGGTAAGAATAGAAGACCTTCCGAGTGCGGTCGCACAACGCGCTGCTTTGTTGGTGACCGACAGTAGTGGGATTGCGATCCGCGCAA
The DNA here is from genome assembly GCA_964432165.1 of uncultured Acidiferrobacter sp. GTDB lineage: Bacteria > Pseudomonadota > Gammaproteobacteria > Arenicellales > UBA868 > UBA868. The sequence continues at coordinate 524 of CAYSMI010000223.1, read as the reverse complement.
GAAAAGAGGCCGAATCCACGCCGGCACTGCTTGCTGCAGTCGCCCGCATGGGCATGGATAACGGCACAGCGAGTGTCTTTGCGGATGAAAAAGGCTATGCGTTTCCCGCGGCTGCGTTGATTAATGGCTCGCTGATCCATAGCCTGGATTTCGACGACACCCACATTGCTGCCACGGTACATCCGACAGCACCGGTGCTGGCGGCGGCCCTGGCAGCAGGGCAAATGGCGGGCACCGATGGAGCCAACGTGCTTGCCGGTGTGATTGCGGGCTACGAGGTGATGTGCCGCCTGGGAAGGGCGCTCAAGCCCGCTGATCATTATGATCGGGGATTTCATCCCACCGCGACGACCGGAGCGTTTGGTGCGGCGGTTGCCGCCGGGCGCACTCTGGGGCTGTCCCCTGAGCAGCTCGCAATGGCAATGGGCATCTGCCTGAGTCAGTCGGCCGGGTCGATGCAGTTTCTGGCCAATAGCGCCTGGACCAAACGCTTTCAGGTGGGTAATGCCGCCATGGCGGGTGTC
>CAYSMI010000222.1:0-2532 GCA_964432165.1 uncultured Acidiferrobacter sp. | reverse complement strand
GTCAGCAGATCTAGCGCTCAGTCGTTCTCACGCCGGGTGCGTACCGAGCAGGGCACATCCGGACCGTTGTCGGTCACGGAAAATACAATCGGCTGGCAGCAGACTTCGCAATCCTCGACGTACTGCGCCTCGTCTTCGCTGGGATCCACCAGCGCTGTAAACGCCTCACCGCAGTAGGGGCACTCGACGAGATGTTCCTCGAGGTTCATGATCAGGATATTCTGCCCGATTTAGCGCAAAATAAAAGACAGGTTGAGGTTCAGCCCCGACCAGGATCACCCTGCCTCAGGGGGAACACCATGCGGCTAACGACCCGGCAAGAAAGTTTTTGACGTCAGATGCATGTCACGGCGGCAGGTTAGCGAATACACCGCTGTACCGAAAACCAAAGGAGAACATGAATGGATTACACCGAGATGGCCTGCGAGGCCTGCCGCGCGGGTGCGCCGCCGGCCACGGACAGTGAGCTCAAGGCATTTCTCGAGCAAAGCCCGGACTGGCAGCGACTCGTGATTGATGATGAGCCGAGGCTTCGGCGGGTGTATAAATTCAGTAACTTTGTCTCGGCGCTGGCCTTTACCAATGTCATCGGTGAGATCGCCGAGTCGGAAGGCCATCACCCCGCGCTTTTGACCGAGTGGGGCAGGGTCACCGTTGACTGGTGGACACACAAGATCGGCGATATTCACCTGAATGATCTGATCCTCGCCGCCCGCAGTGACGTGGTCTACAACGCCAAGGCGTAAACCGGACAACCGCCTTGGACCGCACGGAGCGTTTTTACACGATAGACCGTCTGCTGCGCTCGCGTCAGGGAACGACACTGCGCGCCATGATGGAAGAGATGGAAGTCTCCCGCGCCACCGTGCGGCGCGATCTTGAGTACATGCGCGACCGCCTGGCTGCGCCGATCCTCTGGGACAACGAAACGCGCTGCTACCGCTACGACAGCGATGCCGAAGGGGAGGGCGAGGACCGTTACGCACTGCCTGGGCTGTGGTTCAACGCCTCCGAGGTGCATGCCCTGATGACCATGGAACACCTGCTCTCGAGTTTGCAGCCGGGCCTGCTGGAACCGCATATCGAGCCGCTGCGAAGCCGGATCCGCCGGCTGCTCGACAGCGGTGATCATCCTGCCGAAGAAGTGACCCGCCGGATTCGGGTATTGCATATGGCTGCCCGCCAGGCAGACAGCGAGATATTCGGCGTGATCTCACACGCGCTGCTGCGCCGGCATCGGCTTGAGCTTGAGCATCTCAACCGCCGGACCGGGGCGGTCACCCGCCGTACGGTCTCGCCACAACGGCTCGCCCATTACCGCGACAACTGGTATCTCGACAGCTGGTGTCATCTCCGAAAGGGACTCAGAAGTTTCGCGGTCGATGCGATTCAGGCGGCCGAGATTGTCGAGGATCAAAAAGCGAAAGATGTCACCGAGGCGCAGCTCGAAAAAGTCCTGGGTACGGGTTACGGCATCTTCGCCGGTGAGCACACCAAAGAAGCCGTGCTGAGGTTCTCGCCGGAAGCGTCGCGCTGGGTGGCCCGCGAAAAATGGCACTCGCGCCAGCGCGGCGAATTCAATAAAGACGGCAGTTACACCCTGACCATTCCCTATGCCGACGAGACTGAACTGGTGATGGACATCATGCGTCATGGCGCCGACGTCGAGGTGCTCGCGCCCGACAGCCTGCGCCAGGCGGTACATCGCCGGCTCGGCGAGGCCGCATCGCGATACAGCGACTGAAGGCTTGCAGCCGGGCGCACAGTCTGAGGTAGGAATGTCCGGCAATCTGCGGGGCATCGTGTGGATGCTGCTGACCGGGATACTGTTTGTCGGCGTGACCGTGACGGTACGCTATCTTGGCACCAGTATGAATCCCGTTCAGGCGGCTTTTATCCGCTACTGCTTCGGCATACTGATGATTCTGCCGTTGTTATCCCGGGCCGGTGTCTTCTCGCTCAATCCCCGGCGCCTGGGGTTTCATGCGCTTCGCGGCCTGATGCACGGCGGCGGCGTCATGCTGTGGTTCCTGGCGATGAGCCGTATTCCCATCGCTGAGGTGACAGCGCTCGGTTTCACCACACCGATCTTTGCTACCTTGGGGGCTGCGGTTTTTTTAAGTGAGCGGTTGAAGAGCTATCGGGTCGTTGCGGTGGTGCTGGGCTTTATCGGGGCATTGCTGATCCTGCGTCCGGGCCTTCGGGTGATTGATATCGGCGCGCTTGCGCAGCTCGGGGCGGCACCGCTTTTCGCCTGCTCCTACCTGATGGCGAAATCCGCCACGCGCAGGGAATCGAGCGCGATGATCGTGGTTCTGCTTTCCGTCTTCTGTACCTTGATCCTGGCACTGCCGGCGCTGCTGGTGTGGCGTACGCCGACCCTTGAGGAACTGATGCTGCTGGGCCTGACCGCCTTGCTCGCAACGTCGGGCCACTACTGCATGACCCGCGCGCTTGAGGCGGCAGAGGTCTCCGCCGTGCAGCCGTTCACTTTTCTGCAGCTCGTCTGGGCGACGATTTTGGGGCTCATCC
>CAYSMI010000221.1:0-2544 GCA_964432165.1 uncultured Acidiferrobacter sp. | reverse complement strand
CTTTTTCTTCCGCCGGATTGAGGTCTACGTACCAGAGCAGCATCTGCGATACATTCGCGGATAGGTTCCCCTGGCTCAGCATCGCCCCTTTGGGCCGGCCGGTGGTTCCCCCGGTGTATTGCAGCACAGCGACATCGTTATCAAGGTCCACCGTCACGGGATCTGGATCACCCGGGTTATTCATAAGATCGGCAAAGTGGACGATAGTCGGACCGGAATCGATCTTGGCAAGGTCCTTTCTCTTGAGCAGGCGAAACAGCACACTCTTGACCTTCGGCAGGATGGCCGCCATCGGGCAGACAACAATTTTCTTGAGACTCTCAGTCTGGGAAAGCATTGCAGCGACCTTGGGATAAAGCACCTCAAGATCCATCGTAATCATGATCTCGGTGGCGCTGTCATCAATCTGAAAGGCGAGTTCGCGCTCAACGTAAAGCGGGTTGTAATTGACGACTGTCGCGCCGGCCCGCAGCGCGCCGTAATAGCAGATCACGGAGTAGGGCGTGTTCGGTAGGCACAGACCCACACGAGCGCCTTTGGTGACGCCCATCGCCTGAAGGCCTTTTGCAGCCTGGTTCACCTGCGCAAGCAATTCTCCGTAGGTGAGGCAGTAGTCAAGAAAATCGATGGCGATCTTATCGGCCCACCGTTGGGCCGTATGTTCCAGAGTCTCATAAAGAGGTCGACGTTCGATCGCGGCATTCCAATCAATGCCCTGGGGATAGTGGCTGAGCCACGGTTGCGTGCTGGTATTCATAGTGGTCCCTCCTTTTGTCGCTTTGTATCCGGGCCGCTGGGTTCCAAGGTTCCCGGTAACACTTATGTCGGGTGATAATGTAGAGTAAGTTTACGTTAACGTCAACGATCTCACGTCAACGTAATTTACGGGCAAAATCCCCGGAATATGTAGTGCCCAACATCATCGATTCTCTCGATTCCAATATGATTTCAATTGATTGGCACGCACAGGTCCGATGCGAGGAAAATCCGGTCTGTAGCATCGGAGGCATCATTCGTGGGACGGCCAGTGGGCGAGTGCCATCGACCAAACCCCTATCAAAAAGTGTTTGTCCCATTTTGCGGAATCATGAGATCATCCGCGGCCGCAAAATCTGGGGCAGCTCAGGCGATCCGAAACGACAGCCGGAGCGAATAAGAAAACGGGAGCAGTTATGCCAGCGTTAAGAAAGGATGTGGATCCTGAAGGATTGCTTGAGTACTCGGTGGTGTATACCGACCGGGCGCTTAACCATATGTCCCAGTCGTTTCAGGGTGTCATGAATGATATCGCGGCCATGCTGAAAGAGGCTTACGGTGCTGATACCGCGATCGTAGTGCCCGGTAGTGGCACCTTTGGGATGGAGGCCGTCGCGCGGCAGTTCGCCACCGGCAAGAAATGTCTGGTGGTGCGCAACGGCTGGTTCAGTTACCGCTGGACCCAGATCTTTGAGATGGGAAATATTCCGGCCAGTCACACGGTGTATAAAGCGAGACCGGTAGAGACCGGAAAGCACCCTGCTTATGCGCCAGCGCCGATTGAAGAAGTCATCACGGCGATTCAGGCAGAAAAGCCCGATATGGTTTTTGCTCCGCATGTTGAGACTTCTGCAGGGATGATGCTGCCGGATGACTACGTCCGTTCACTGGCGGATGCGGTGCACCAGCATGATGGCCTGATGGTACTGGACTGCATTGCCTCGGGAACGCTTTGGGTGGATATGGCGGCAACCGGGGTGGATGTACTCATCAGCGCGCCGCAAAAAGGTTGGAGCGGACCTCCTTGCGCAGGGCTGGTTATGCTGAGCGCCCGTGCGGAAGCGGTGCTGCAGGAGACCACGAGTACCAGTTACTCCTGTGACCTCAAGAAATGGCGGGAAATCATGGCGGCCTATGAAAGCGGTGGCCATGCCTACCATGCGACCATGCCAACGGATGGACTGCGTGCCTTTGCCGAGGTCATGCGTGAGACCCGCGAGATGGGTTTCGCCAATGCCCGCGCGGCGCAGGAAGACTTAGGCGCACGGATTCGGCACCTTCTGGAGCGTCAGGAAATCAAAAGCCTTGCCGCGCCCGGCTTCAGGGCGCCGAGCGTGGTTGTGAGCTATACCGATGATCCAAACATACAGACGGGAAAGAAGTTTGCCCAGCTCGGCATGCAGATTGCAGCCGGTGTCCCCCTGCAGTGTGACGAGGCGGAGGATTTCAGGACTTTCCGTATTGGCCTTTTCGGTCTGGATAAACTGAAAGACATCGACCGGACGGTTAGCCTGTTTGCAAAGACCCTTCAGCAGGTATCAGTCGACGACGCTGCCTGATTACATGCCTTCCAGCCGGGCAATCCCGATCGCGGCCTCGCCCGCACCGCTGTAGAGGATATAGACCTCGCCATCTTGGGAAAAAATCCCGGGATCCCGCAATTCGCACAGCCGCGAAGTTGTGGTGCCGACTAACGAGGGTTTGGGCTGAAGGTCAGATCCCTCCCAGACCTTCTCGGGGCTGAGAAGGACTCTTGGTTCGGTAAAAACCCAGCGATCCCAGTCATCG
>CAYSMI010000220.1:0-2553 GCA_964432165.1 uncultured Acidiferrobacter sp. | reverse complement strand
GTGTTGATGGCGAGGTTCAGATCGGTGTAACCCCGGTTCTGGTCTATCAGATCACTCCGGAGGCGATTAGCGCAGTACACCAGGATAAACCCGGCCTGAAATTTGCCCTGCGGGTCAATCATTCGCCGGGTCTGGTGGATGCTGTCACCATGGGCCAGCTGGATTTTGCCGTGGTCAACGTTTATCGAAAACCTGAATCCTTAACGGTTTTCTACGAACGCGAGATCCGCTATGTCTGTCTTCTGCCCAAAGATCATGCACTTGCCCGTTCAGGAAAGGCAATAGACCTGAAAGAGCTGCAACAACTGGACTGCGTCGCCTACGATGCGTCGCGGCTGCAGGCCGCTGATGAGAACTGGCAGAGACTGTTGTCGTGGCCGCAGGTCAGTCTGTCTGCCTATTCCAATATTGCAGTCGCCTCCCTGGCCCGGGCAACAGGCAAGCCTGCGATTGTTGACCCCTACACGGCGAGAACCATGATGGCGCTTGGCGGCGTCACCGTCCGCCCGCTTAAACAGCATCTCACCTCGACTTTGTGTGTCATCACACGCGGTGTGGATGCCCTGTCTCTCGCTGCGCACACACTCGCAGATGCTGTCGTTGTCGAGCTCAAGCGTCCTACTGAACTGCACGCGAACGTAAAATAAGCGGCACAATATGAACTTTGGCCGCCGTACGCATTAACCGCCACAACCTAGTCGGATATCGATGAAAGAAGATTTGAAGCCGTTTCTGCAGCCAGGTCCAATGGTGCAAAGTGATGACGATGCCGTGGTCGGCTTCTCGCGACGCGCAATCGGTGTTGAGACTCACCCGACCGAGCAGGCGGTGTTGCTTTACTACGCTGTGCGAGACGAGATCCGATACGACGGCTATGATCTCGACATATCAGTCCAGGGTCTTTGCGCAAGGCGTAATCTGGAACTCGGCCACGGCTGGTGCATTTCCAAGGCTGTGCTGCTTGCTGCCTGCTGTCGTGCGACCGGCATCCCTGCACGGCTCGGTTATGCCGATGTGCGCAACCACCTGTCAACCCGGAAGATGCGCGAGCGCATGGGGACTGATCTATTTTTCTGGCATGGCTATACATCCATCTTTCTTGAGGGACGCTGGGTGAAAGCGACCCCCGCATTCAATCTGGAGCTTTGCCACAAGTTCCGGCTGCGACCGCTCGACTTCAATGGCAAAGAGGACTCGCTCTATCACCCCTTCGATCTCGAGGGACGCCGTCACATGGAATATGTCCATGAGCGGGGAGAATTCGCCGAGCCTCCGGTGGACAGGATACGGGAAACCTTCAGGCGCGAGTATCCCAGCTGGCAATTAGATGGTCAGGACATTTCCGGCGACTTCGAAAGCGATGTGGCCATAGAAACCGCTAACTGAGTGATCCGGGAAAGAGTCTCGCCTTCAGCCCCGGCGCAGCCACACCCTTCAGTTGGGGGGTGCGACGGAATATCCGCCATAGCGCTGCGAAAAACGTGCCCAGGCGGCATCTGCCGCAACCCCGGCACGCGCAACAAGGTCGTCCTCATCGGCTGACTGCACCACACCCTCGGCCACCACCACCTGGCCATCGACGAGGACCATGTCGACATCCTTGGCATGGCCGTGGTACACCAGTGTCGTGACCGGGTCATTCACCGGCGTCAGGCCGAGCCGACGCATATTGACTATCTGCAAGTCGGCTTTCTTGCCCGGCTCGATCGACCCGATCTCTTGATCCAGGCCGAGCACCCGCGCCGCATCAATGGTCCCGAGGGCAAGCACTTCATGTGCGGACAGTACCTCCGGATCATGTGCCCGAATCCGTGCACTCGCCAGACACGAGCGCAACACTTCGAAATAGTCTGAAAAGTAATTGTCGATACCGAGGCCCACCTGCATGCCTTTGGCCCGCATGGCCTGGATCGGGGCTACTTCCCCACGAAACTGGTTCATGTGCGGGCAATGTGCGAGATGGGTTCCGGACTGCGCAAGGGCATCCACCTCGGCATCGTCCACCTCATAGCAGTGAACCGCGACCACATCAGGTCCGAGCATGCCGTGCGCTTTAGCGAAATCAAACTGCGCCATCCCGTGAATTCGTTGAACAAGTTCACGCTCACCAAAACCCAGGTGGGCGGACAACCGAAGACCTCTCGCATCAGCCCCCTCCCTGAGCCCCCGCAACAGTTCCGGCGAAGAGGTCGACAACCCGGTTGCTGCCATCACTGCCTGGATTCGGCCTCTTGCACGCCCGTGCCAACGCTCGGCCAATCCGTTGGCCTGCTCGAGCTGTCGCTCACGGACCGCTGCATCAAAAACCGTTTCGCCGCGGGCAAGCGCCTCTAGGTTGACGTCGTTTGCCATCACACCGATCAGCGCCCGTATGCCGCTGGTTTCGATAAAGGAGGCGAAAAGTTCGGCGTCCTCCTCCATCTCAAGAATCGTCGTCACGCCGCCTCTTAGGAGCTCAGTCACCGCGAGCGCACCGATGACCTGGCGCTCCTCATCCGAGATCACCCCGCTCATCGGCAGATAGAGGCGATGGGTGGGAGCATGCCCGATATC
>CAYSMI010000219.1:0-2554 GCA_964432165.1 uncultured Acidiferrobacter sp. | reverse complement strand
TCTGAGAAAGCGCGATCGAAGCCTGGGTTCCGGACACGGTGTCAGAGGTAGCCTCAGTGTGGGCACCGCTGGCGCTCAACTGTGGTCGAAGCGCTGCCTGGGCCTGGGGAACAACCTCCCGGGCCGCTTGATATTGATAACTCCTCGCGGCGAAGACGGGATCCTGTGCTCTGGCCATCTGATATACCGAGAGCAGATCTGTTTTCTCGCCGCCGGTCTCGGTGGTAACGGTCTCGGGAACGCTAACCGTAACGACATCCTCGGTTGTGGGCTGCGGACTCGTTGGTGCCGTCTCGCTTGTCTGGGTGGGCGCTTGGGTTGGCTCAACAACCCCACCCGTGGGGACAACAAGCATCTGGCCGGGGTAAATGACGGATCCCGTGGCGAGACTGTTGGCCTCCATTAGGCTCGCACAGCTTACCCGAAAAGACTCGGCGATCTCGCACGGTGTATCGCCGGCCTGCACAGTGTAGGCGGCAGTCTCTGACACCGCGGGACGAATCACGCCGAGTGCGATTGCCATTAGCACCAATCCTCGTGAGCTTAGGTATTTACGGGTGTTCATTTCTTGCGATTGCGCTGTTGCTGTTGAAAAACGCAGACCCTTGGAGCGCTAACCCTTCTGTGGAGGCTGTCGACAGTTGTGGTGCCAAGGTAGCGAGAAGCATAGCATCCCAGGGTGTTTCTGGCACCCAGCCGGCTGACCCATCTCACCACGCAAGCGGGACATCACAAAGCGAGCCCTTCCCGAGCCTCACCGGCAAGGTCCCCGGTCCGATATAGTTTTCCTCATCGTGAGCTCGGACAAAACGGTTCTCGCAAATGGCCGTGACGCTGTACCTGATGGTGGACCCGATGTGCAGCTGGTGCTGGGGTTTCCGGCCGGTTTGGCATGAGTTTGAGGCAGGGCTGTCCACCGCCAACCGGGTGGTTGACCTGATGGGTGGATTGGCCCCGGATACGGACCAGCCGATGGATGCGCCTACCCGCGATTATGTTCAGAACGCGTGGCGGGCCGTCGCGGCGCGGACTGGCGCACAGTTCAATTTCGCCTTCTGGGATGAGTGCCTTCCTCGCCGTTCCACGTACCCCGCCTGCCGGGCGGTGGTCGCTGCCGGGCTGCAGGCAGTCTCAGCCCGAAAAGCGATGTATGAAGCGGTCCAGAGCGCCTATTTTCTTCTGGCCAGAAATCCTGTCGAACAGGACACGCTGATTTCGCTTGCCGGGGAGATTGGCCTCGATGTTGAGCGCTTTGCCCAGGATATCGCCTCCACAGCCGTCGATCAGCAGTTGACATCCGAGATTCAGACGGTCCGCGAGTTCGGGGTGACAGGCTTTCCAAGCGTGATTTGGCAGTCGCAGTCGCCGGACGGGTCCCCTCGGTTCGGACTCCTTGCGGCAGGGTATACGGACATTGACATGCTGCGTTTGCGGTGGGCAGAACTTCTGGCCTGATCCTAGGCGATCTGCCGCTCGAAGGGGCCACCCGGATCAGGCTAAAACAGGCCCAATTACGGGGTTTTATCGCGATAAATGGATTGACCCATAGGGCCGCGCTCCCCTATACTGCGCGCCCTTTGTTGCAGCACAAAAAGGCCGAACAGCCCTATGGTCGCGGCCCCTAATCCGATAGAGATCGGCACGATGCCAAACGCACTGGGAGTGCCGCGCTCGCAGACTGCGGTGAGTACCGGGAACACCCTTCGATGGGTGCTGGTATTTGCCGGAGCGACGACGGTGTTGACGGCAACACTGCTGGCTATGCTGGCGGATGGCCAGGCCCGCTCGGCCCTGCTGGGAGGCGGGATCGCCCTATTGGCCAATGGTTACTCAGTCTGGCGGGTTTTCTCAGCGCCGACCGAAACCTCGGGAGAGGCAGCGCTCGCCAATTTGTACCGGGCAGAATTCGGCAAACTGGTCATCACCGGTGCGCTGTGTGCGATGGCTTTCGCGTTCGTGGACAAGCTGGCGGTTGGGGGTTTTCTGGCAGGGCTGCTTGCAACGCTGCTCGCCGCAACTATCGGGGCGATCTTCGCCCAACGGAACGATGTCGGTGAGCGACCGACAGCCTAGAGAACTGAGAACCGTTTTGAGATGGCATCAAGCGAAGTACTGACGACAACCGGCTACATCAAGCACCACCTGCAGAACCTGACTTATGGTCAGCACGCAGACGGTACGTGGGGTATCGCGCACGGCGCCGCGGAAGCCAAAGCCATGGGTTTCTGGGCAATCCACCTGGATACGATGTTCTGGTCGGTATTGCTTGGCGCGCTTTTCCTCTGGGTGTTCCGAAGGGCTGCAGCGCGCGCCAGCGTCAATACACCCAGCGGCTTGCTGAATTTTGTCGAGTGGGTGGTCGAATTCGTTGACGATAATGTCCGGAGTTCCTTCTCCCACAAGAATGATATGGTCGCTCCGCTCGCCCTCACGTTGTTTGTCTGGGTGCTGCTGATGAACACCATGGATCTGGTTCCGGTCGACTGGCTCCCCGAACTTGCCAAGTTGATGGGCATCGAATATATGAAGGTTGTGCCGACAACCGATCCCAACG
>CAYSMI010000218.1:0-2570 GCA_964432165.1 uncultured Acidiferrobacter sp. | reverse complement strand
GACGCAAGGGTGTGAAAATTCTGCCGGGAGCGGAATCTCGTGAGCGCAGTGAGTCCGCAGTCTTGCCTTGTCACCTCTCCAAAAACTGCTGCAGCGCTGAGATCACACCCTCTGGATCTTCCTCCGGCAGAAAGTGACCGGAGGAAAGAGGCCACCCATCAACGTCTCGTGCGTAGTCCCGCCAAACTTCCGCCACATTGTAGGTACGATGCACGAATCCCTTGTTGCCCCAGAGGGCCAGCACGGGTGACTCAATTCGTTTCGCCCGATCCTCCCGATCGTGTTCGAGATCAATACTCGCAGCAGCCCGGTAGTCTTCGCAGCTCGCGTGGATCGTCTCAGGATTGCTGTAGCAGCGTATGTACTCCGCAACCGCGGTCGGATCAAATTTGGCGCCCGGCGCACTCCATTGGCCGAGCTTCATTCGCAGATAGTACTCAGGGTCCGCGGCGATCATCCGCTCTGGGAGGCCTCTCCCCTGAATCAGAAAGAACCAGTGATAGTAGCCGGTCGCGAAGGCCTGGTCGGTATGATCAAACATATGGAGGGTGGGCACGATATCCATCACGCATACCTTTTCAACCTGTTTTGCGTGATCGAGCGCCAGTCGATGTGCGACACGAGCGCCTCGATCATGCCCCGCCACCGAAAAACGTTCAAAGCCCAAGAATCGCATTACGTCGATAATATCCTGAGCCATCGCCCGCTTCGAATACGGTAAGTGTGCTGCATCGGTCTCGGGTTTGCTGCTTTGCCCGTAGCCTCGAAGATCTGGACAGACGACACAAAACTCCTCTGCCAATATTGGCGCAACCTTATGCCACATGGCGCTGGTCTGAGGGAACCCGTGGAGCAGCACCAGAGGTTTTCCCGCGCCTGCATGACGAACAAATATTTCTGCGCTTTGGGTCTGGATTCGCGTGGAAGTGAACTTTTCAAACATATTCGAGCGCGGCTTTAACGTCATGAAAGTAGCCTGTATTACCGGGCATGAGAACCTTAAACATTTGAAATGCTACACCCACATCAAACCAGAATCTTTGGTGGTGCGGCTGGGGTTTTAGCAGGGTGTGTGAGGGTGTAGGGGATGCATCTTGTATGTCTCGCTTACTTTGCCGTATGGCTTCCTTTTATTCCTTTTTTCGACGCAGCCCAATAACGTTGAATTCCAGTTTTCCTTTATTACTTGCTTCTGCAAAAAGGTTTTTCAATGCCTCAGGTGGTTCTGTAATTAGTACAAAATGGTCCAAGTAATCACTTTGTCCACGTATAGCCTTTAAGCCGCCAGAGCTGATGGCATCCCACCAGTCATCCCATTCAATCGTTCCGATTAACAACACATCGATCTGATTGGGATCCAACCCAAACTTATTAGCCTCATCTTCAATATCCTCTTTTACAGAGGAACGTTCAGTAACTGATTTACCGAGCAGTTCTGTTTCTAGTTCGCTAACAGAGACAATCTTATAGTAGACATGGAGGTAAAACTGATTGAGTATCCCTAATTCATACTTGGCGGAGACTCGGTCCCTCTCTGCGGCAAACTCGGCTTGGTCGACTAGCGATTTGTGAGGACGAAAACAATAATAAATATCTTGAGGAACTTCCATTTCGAATAGCCACAGATTATTCGCTAGATGCCGAGTTAGCCCAGAAAAGACACCACAGCCACCATCACCATGATCAACCGAATTGGTCAGTACGTTCAGCTTGTTAGTTCCTTCGTTTGTTTCAATAAACAGAAACTCTGTTTCATCCTCCACAGAAAAACTTGTATGCCAAAAACCGACTATCCTATTGTCAGCCTCAACAGTTGAATCGGTTATAGAACTAGTTGTGTAGGTTGTTGTACATCCAATGAGCAAAGATATGGACATCAATAGAACAGATCGTATTAAAGTGGTCATCTGACTAACCCTGGGATTTCACACCGCTATCTTAACCCCATGTAGCAGGCAAGCTCATTAAGCATTAAGTCACGGAAAGCACCGCGGGATTTATCCATTTACCGCTGGAATAACAGCGATTAACAAAAGAGTTCAAAGCCAAGCCGACCTCGGCATTACGAGTGCTCTCCGTTGTTTTCCTCTGGTTTAAACCGGAATGTGTGAGCAATTCCAAACTGTCCAGAGCCGTACGAAAGAAATGACCTGTTTAAACAGGCCAAATCTCATGCGCGGGAATGACCTAGAGGTATGTGTATCCCAAGCATATCCCAGAGGGAAGACAGGTATTTAGGGTCGAGCAGAACCTGGTTTAGCTTGCGGGCTTGATATGACCTCAATTCGATCAGCAGTACAATAGCTTCTGCAATGAAATTGACGGGAGAACGACGGTTGGAGTACGACAAAACCTATACGACACAAAACGGCACCGATGTCGGGGAGAAGGGCAGCGATACGCAGGCCAACGACCGCTGGTTCAGCCGGCGCCACCCGAAGGTCGGCAAGAAGGCTGATTTCCCGAAGTCCCGCGATTCCAAACTCGGAAGCCAGCGCAGCGAGCCGTTTCCAAAATGGAGTGTCTGGCTTCCTGGAGAACCCTTTCCCGAGCATCCTGCCAATCGTGCT
>CAYSMI010000217.1:0-2615 GCA_964432165.1 uncultured Acidiferrobacter sp. | reverse complement strand
AAAATAACGTCTGCTGAAAGGCTGCAGCGGATGGTGCACGGTCAGTGCCTGCGACTGTTTGCCGTCGCCACTCAGGGCATCGATTTCCTCCAGAAGTTCACTGACAACAATAGAAGGCGGCTGCACACTGTCGTCGCGGGCGCTGGCACCGGTATAACTGATATAAAGCGCCGAACGGGCGCTGGTCAAAACCTCAAGAAAAGCCTGCCGGTCCTCATCGCGCCGGTGCCGGTCACCGGCCCGGGGTTCGAGGCTCATTCGGTCGAGGCCATGTACGCTTTCACGGCCGGGAAAATCGTCGCCGTTCATACCCAAAAGACAGATCAGCCTCGCCGGTACCGAGCGGCCATGAGCCAGTGTGGCAAAAGTCACTCCGCCGCTCATGAAGCGTCCCCCGATCGCGTCACCGATGTGTCGTTCAACGGCATCGCGCAGCACCGGCAGCGACAGCGGGGCACTGAACCCGGCGATGGCGCCATCACTGGCGAGGGTGGCGAGGCGCTGGCGAAGCCGTATCAGGTTATCCATCTCGGCTTCGTCTACCGTGAAGAAACGGTCCAGTATCTGATTGCAGATGGCAATCCAACGGGACAGGGAGTAGGTCCCGGACAAGGTCTGGCGAAGCGTAATGAGCTGCTCTAGAAATCCGCGCCAGCGCCCGGCAGTCTCGGCGAGCGACGAATCCCCGGGCAGCACCGGCAGGCATCCCTCGTAAACCGAACCCGTGTCACCCAGTGCAAAGCCGAGCAGGAGCCGGTCGGTACCGCCGCGCCAGGTGTGTACCGGATTGACGGAAAACCCCATCGACTGAAGACCCTTTGCATCAACGCCCCAGTGAATTCCGAGCGTCTCGACCCAGGTCAGGATCTGTTCCACATCGGCCTCGGCGAGAGCGAAACGTCGCCGCAGGACCGGAAGGTCCAGCAGCGCGCTTACCTCCCGGGCGTCGAGCCGTCCCTCCGGCAGCCGCAGCAGGGCCAGAAAACCCTGCACCAGGGCACTTTGTTCGGTGAGGGCATGTTCGGCGAGCGCGTAGGGAATGTGCCGGCGCCCGGTCGCTGCCCCGAACACGGATTCAATCAGCGGCGCATACTCAGCAAGCCTTGGAATAAACACTCTGACATCCGCCGGGGTGAGTTTTGGGTCGCGCTCGAATGCATCCAGCAGCCGGTCGTGAAGCACTTCGACTTCGCGCATCGGACCGTGGCATACGTGGACCTCAATCGACCGGTCATCCGGCGCAATTTCAAGGGGTGGTGCGTCACGGCTGTCGAGAAGCTCAACCATATCCGACTGAATCTTTCCCAGCAGCGTGGTGCGTCCGGGAACCCGGTAGGTCTCCGACTCGGCGCCCTCAAGCTCGATCAGCTTGGCGAGAGTGTCACGGCCGAGCCGGCCCATGGAGGCCAGCAGGCGGTTGCCCTGATCCAGATAGGCATCAGCCTCTTCGCCGTGCGCAGCCATCAGCCGGGCACGTTCGCGGTCACTGACGATCTCGGCCCAGTAGCCCTCGCTGAAATTAAGGTGGTAGATGTGCACCTCGGTGTGCTCGGCCACAACTGACACCAGTTCCAGAAATGCCGGGGACAGCCCGCTAAGCGCAAAAAGCGAGAGCCGCTCGGGCAGCTTGCTGGGGCTCACGGGCCCCCGGCGCAGCCCCTCAAAAAGTTGCCCGCGCCACTTCAGCCAGTGACGCGCGTCGCCCTGGCTGACCAGACCGTGCCACAGTGCCCCCTGCCAGTCTCTGGCATCGCCCCGCTCCCAGTCGAGGATCCAGTCAGGCCGGAACACAAGATACTGTTCATACAGTCGGCCCATCTGCCGCGCGAGCTGCCAGCGGTGTAGCGCGCCCGCGCCGGTCAGGTAACGCGCAAGCACGGGATACCGGGATGTAAATCCGGTGTCTTCCAGTATCGGCAACACCCGCCAGGCCAGGGCATCCGCGGAAAAGGCGTTGGCATCGGGCACCTCGTTAAGGGTGTCCCGGAAAATCTGCCAGAGCAGTCTTGCTGGAAGCAGCCATCGGATGTTGGCGCTGATGCCGGTATCGGCCGCGAGGCGAATCGTCAGCCATTCGCTGATCGCCGTACCTGGTATTGCAATGATCTCGGGTGTGAGTATTTCGCCGAGCGGTGTTCTGAGATTTTGCTCGAGCTTCCCGGCGAGGTCTTCCAGATGATTGGCGTGGTGCAGATACAGCATGGGCATCCGCTCAGCGCACAATCATGACCATAAAAACCATTGGCACAATTATGGCCTGCCGGGGTCTCACCGGGTGAGCCGGCTGGTCGGGGCGGCCGGATAACCCGGCCGCGGGTGTGTCCTTAGGCGCTGCTTCCCGGCACCGCCCGGCTGATCAGGGCCGAAAGGTCACAGTCTTTGGGTAATGTGCCAAAAGCACCGCGGTAGCGCGAACCCAGACGCGACAGGCAAAAAGCCTGCGCAACCGCCGCGGGTGCATACTGAACGAGCAAAACGCCCTGCAGGGTCAGCGCCATCATTTCGGTGATGGTGCGCATTCTCGCTTCGATCTTCTCGGGATGACCCAGTTCGCGTGCAAGGTCATCGATTGCACGGTCAAGGTGATCATCGCTGCCGCGGCCCTTTTCAAGTTC
>CAYSMI010000216.1:0-2616 GCA_964432165.1 uncultured Acidiferrobacter sp. | reverse complement strand
TGTGATTGCCTTTTTCTTCTGATATCTGCATAAGTGTTTTTGTCAGAACGCAGGATCATTCCCTCGGGGTGATCCCGAAACCGATTTTCAGCAATAACGATGCTATCCAACCGTAGCACAATTTTCTATGGAAGCCGCAAAGAGACTTTGCTGTCAGGGCTTACTGGGGTTTTGGTCATCAGCAGTCTTTAGCCCGTGTTCTCAGAAGGCTTTAACGCTAGAAACTGACCCCATCGCTGAGCCCCGATCCGGGCGCGGTCAATTTTTCGGTGCCAGTCGGTCTTGAGACTCTGACGAAGATCCTCGTCGATATCCAGAGTACCGATCTTTTTGAGTTCTGCTTCACTGAATGCGATGAACTGGTTCGTGGCATCGGTTGCCTCCACCACCTCAAACCCCGCTTCGCTTAACAGATTCCGGTACTCGGACACGCTGCACAGGTGATAACCCCTACGCCCAACGTACTCCGTGAATTCGTCAGACCATGACCCCTCTGAGCAGCAGTAATCGGTGAACAACAGTTTTGCGGATGGCTTGAGTGCCTCGAAAAGGATCGCAAACAGCCTTGTTTTCTCTTTTACATGCAGGAACACATCTCTGCTGTAGATGCCGTCGTAAGTATTTTTGACATCGATATCCAGACAGTTCTGGTTGTGCAGCCAAAGCTGACCGGCTAGGCCCGCTTCGGTTAACCGCAGCTGGGCCAGAGCGAGCATGTTGTCCGACAGGTCAATGGCATCGACGTTGAGACCGAATTGCTGCTTCATCAGGATTGCGCTTCCACCGAGCCCGCACCCGGCATCCAGGACACGGCCACCTGGTTCGACGTCAAGTTTCTCGATTAGCTCGATCGCGCAGTGCTTGCCGCCTGGGCTGACAAAATTAGTACCGTAAACCAGTTCGTACTTGAGGATGGATTCGCGTGTGTATTGGCCCGAATCCAGAAAGGCCTGGTCTGCACCGGCTTCGCTATGTACCGGGACCATCTTCAACGGCCGCAAGGTGCTCGGCAAACGTTTCGGTGGCCATCAACGTTCGGCATCGCTGGAGCCGCTCCACGGCATAGGCCCAGAAATCATCGGCGGGATTCTGGTTGGCGTGTTGAACGACACCCCACAGCGTCCACAGGAGATCACACATCGCCTTGTACATAATCATCCGGCCCACATCAAAAGGATTGGGCTCATGACCAAAGTAGGCCGATAGCAGAATGTGTTCCTGCTCAGTCGAAAAGTGTCCCTCCACCGCGAGGTCGCCCAAATCCCACATGGGATCATTGTTTCCCGCATATTCAAAGTCGATGACAAAAACCTGGTTTCCATCGTCAATACAGTTTTCAACCATCGGATCGCAGTGGCAGGGCGTTGAAGGCAGAGTGTGCCTTGAAAGTGCGTCGCGTACGGCCTCGCCACTTTCCTGCACCATGGCATAGCCCTCCGGCAGCTCCGCTTTGAGCTGGGTTAGCACCTCAAGGTACTGATCAATCTGCTCAAACAGATCAAAGTGCCCTTCAAAATGCTCGGGACTGTCATGAAGCCGACGGAATGCCCGTCCTGTCCGCTCCAGTACAGCCGCATCCTTGAACCCTTCGATGTTAAGAGTGACCGCATTTTCGATAAAACGCGTAACCATAGTCCCGCTACTTGAATCAAAATGGATGATCTCGGCATTGACCCCGACATTGGCGGCAATCTGCGCGTTTTTCTGTTCCCGTTTTCTGTCGATGTACTGCTCTGTACCTTCCCCCGCCAGGCGAAGTACGAATCGTCCATCGGGGGACTGCACCAGGAAATTACGGTTAGTCAGACCTCCCAGCCGTTCCGCGGAAAGATCTTTCAAATCGTATTGATTGAAAGGCGGAACCGAGATGAGGGCTTTTTGAAGTGAATCATCCATCGGATGGTCCTCCCGTTAAATGGTTGCATGACGTAGCTTCACAGCAGTTTTGCCGCATCTAGTTTCTCGGCAAGAAGTTGTCAGGATCATAAAGCCCTTTGCAGCCGACCGCTTCGACTTTCACGGGAAACGGCTCGTCGAAATACTCAATCACCAACGTCTGCCCTTCCTGGGCGTAGGCTTTTGGAAGGTAGCCCAGCGCAATGTTCTTGCCCACGGAGGGTCCAAAGGCAATGCTCGTGGTATATGACCGTCGTCCGAGGTCATCAACCAGCACCTCACCCGTGTCAGGGTCGACAATAGGGCAGGTTCCGACCGGGTAGCGCGCTACACCCGACTGGTCCCGGTTATCGGTCATGGTTAGGGTGCAAAGGTACGCTGGTTGGGATTCGCTCGCCCGCTGTGCGAGATAAGCCGACTTGCCATGAAAATCAGCGTCTTTAACCGTCGGGCGGGCAAGACCCGCCTCGATCAGGTTGTATTCGGTGAGAAGGTCTGCATTCTGAAGGCGAAAACTTTTTTCAAGACGCCTTGAGTTTGCGTAGGTTTCTACACCGACCGGGGTCGCGCCCCGCTCGAAGATCAGGTCCCACAGCGACATTCCGTAACTGAAGGGAACATGCAGTTCCCATCCAGATTCACCGACATAAGAGATACGAAAAGCCAGGACGGGAATTCCCTGCAACGTGATCTCTTTGGTCGTCGCGAAGGGGAAATTGG
>CAYSMI010000215.1:0-2621 GCA_964432165.1 uncultured Acidiferrobacter sp. | reverse complement strand
CGGACAACGAGGTGCACATTCATCGACATCGTCAGGATCAGCATCAGCGAGATAAAATTGGAGGAGATCACGGTCACCTGCCAGCCCGCGAGGCCCAGCAGCCCCACCATGCTCAACCCTGCATAAAAGCAGCTCGCAAGCGGAAACGCCACCCACCGTGGCGACCGGAAAATGATCGCCAGCATGACCACCAGAAAAATCAGTACCCCTACGCCGAAGGTCACGAGGTCATTACGGATAAAGGTGATCATGTCGTCAGCGATCATCGACACCCCGCCAAGGACCAGGTAACCCGCATCCCGATGGCGCTCCATCACGTCGCGGACAGAAACAATCGTGTTGTGCCTCAGTTGATCAAGGTGCTGTTTATGCCGCTGGTATTGCGACTCCAGTTGCGAGAGACGGGTTTTTTCTGCCTCGGTGGCATCGCCTGCACGAATCCGCTGCGCCAGCGCGCGCCGCTCGCCCTGCAAGGTATCGAGGTCTGGTGTGCTGGCAAGATTGAGTTGCAGCGCGGTCGTCGTGCCGTCGGCGCTTACGATCAGTTCGGCAAATACCGGGCTTGTCGTCAACTCCTGGCGGGCCTTGTCGAGATCGACTTCGGTGTCGCGCAAGGTCCGGAAACTGCCGGCCAGTTCGGTCAGCGATCCCTCGCCTTGGGCCAACAGAGGAACATCCAGCAGCGAGACAACCGAAGCGATACCGGGAACTTTTTCGAAGTCTTTGGCGAGGCGGTCCACACGCTCAAGCGTGTCCGCAACAAAAAGCCCCTGGTCGGGTACGAGCGCCACCACCAGAAAGCTCTTTGACTCGTAGCGCTCCGACAGGTCTCGAAAGACTTTCAGGTCGCGGTCATTTTCCAGCAGCAGGGAGTCCGCTGATGCATCCAGCCTGAAATCGCGGGCATGCCAACCGAAAAATACCAGCAACAAAAGCAGGCTGATCAGCAGCGGCCAGGGCCGCGCAAGGACCCAAGTGTTGTAGTGACGGGCAAGAGAATCCATCAGGCATCCAGCAGGTCAGCGATCGTGCGCGCCTTGGCGGCGTGATCAAACGCACGATCCGGGTCAGTGAAAATTATCGCCCCGGCTTCGATGCTCTTCTCCTGCATCGTTTCGATTAGAGTGCGCACTGCGACTAGGTCTCCTTCAGACTGGTAGACAATAGTGTAAGGGCTATCGGCGGACGAAAAATCTTCATCCGCAGACCAGTATCCTCCAAAACCTGGCGGCAACTCGTGTGCCGGCAGGCCTGCAAGACAGACCGGTATGTCGGAGAGCGCTGACCTTAGCGCCTCCAGAAACGGCCAACCGGCGGGTGGCATGTCTTTGGCATCAAAAACCAACGCATCGAGCTGTCCATCAAATGCCGCCACCAGCGCCTTAAGATCGGGCAATATTGCTTCACTGCGATCAGGAGGGAATCGGACCTGATCGATCTCAGCGATAAACCGAAACTCGGGGTCGGTATCCTCGACCCAGGACCTCACCCGATCCGGATCCATCCGGTGAAGACCATCAGCGGGTATCAGCACGCTGCGCAGGTGATTGGCGTACCAGGACAACTGCCACTCGGGAGGAAGGTCGACGTCATAAAAAGTGCCTTCCCAGGTCTTGTCGCGCCAGCCGCGGGTGCCGATTTGCAATGGACGTCGCATCTTTGAATCCCAGGATCAATTCAGTTAAGGCTTTCCTTTAGAATAACCTGAATCCGGCGTATGCCCGTTTGCGGTCCTCACGATCTACGACCCACCTCCATGAATGAAACTGCCTTTATAGCCGACGCCCGCGCGGTTATCGCCTGCGAGGGTGAGGCGCTTCACTCACTGGGCGCTCGTCTTGATGAACAGTTTGCCCGCGCCTGCCAGGCATTGCTGGCATGCAAGGGACGTGTGATTGTGACCGGTATGGGCAAGTCGGGACACATCGGAGGCAAGATTGCGGCAACCCTGGCCAGTACCGGTACCCCCGCCTTTTTTGTCCATCCCGGCGAGGCGGGTCATGGAGACCTCGGCATGATCACCCCGGGGGATCTGGTGCTGGCGATTTCAAACTCGGGCGAGACACCTGAAATCCTCACCATCCTGCCCATCATCAAACGGATGGGCAACACCCTGCTGGCGCTCACGGGTAACCCCGCATCCTCAATTGCAGCGGCTGCCGGGATCTGCCTTGATATCAGCGTTGAGCGCGAAGCCTGTCCTCATAATCTTGCGCCTACCGCAAGCACCACTGCGGCACTTGCGATGGGTGATGCGCTCTCGATTGCGGTGCTCAAGGCACGCAACTTCGGCGCTGAGGATTTCGCCCGTTCCCATCCGGGCGGCGCGCTCGGCCGCCGTCTGCTGGTACAGGTCGAAGATCTGATGCACGCGGACGAGGCATTGCCGCTCGTTAAAGCAGACACACCCCTGCTTGACGCCCTGGCTGAGATGTCAGCCAAGAACCTCGGCATGGTCGGTATCGTTGACGATAAAGGACTGCTCGCGGGGATATATACCGATGGTGATCTAAGGCGTACCCTGAATCAGGGGACAGATGTTCAAGATTGCCGGATTGACACCGTCATGGTGCGTTCTCCGCATACCATTGCACCGACGGCGCTGGCCGCTGAAGCGGTGG
>CAYSMI010000214.1:0-2622 GCA_964432165.1 uncultured Acidiferrobacter sp. | reverse complement strand
TTATCTCGCTGATGCTGATCCTGACGATGTCGATGAATGTGCACCTCGTTGTCCGGTACCGACAACTTGCCCTGGATCATCCGGAGACATCGCATCAGGCCCGTGTTCTCACCACCATGCGGAAGATGTTCTGGCCGTGTCTGTATACCGCACTGACTACGATCCTCGCGTTTGGGTCACTTGTTCTGAGCAGCATCAAGCCGGTCATCGACTTCGGCTGGATGATGTCCATTGGCCTGGTCGTCACCTTTTCGGTTTCTTTTCTTTTGTTTCCAGCCCTGCTCGCCGTCCTTGGCCCGGCCCGAGAGACCGAGGGTGCTTCATCACCTGGCATGACTTTTACCCGACGTTTGTCGCACATCACGGCGGAACATGGCCGTACGGTTGTCGTTCTGTCTGTGATCCTGGCGGTCCTCGGCGCAGTCGGGATCTCCCGCCTTGAGGTCGAAAACAGCTTCATCAACTATTTCGGCAAAGATACCGAGATTTACCAGGGGCTCAAACTGGTTGATCAGAAACTCGGCGGGACCACGCCGCTTGATATCATCGTGCGCTTTGAGTCGGACCCAGAGACGCAAGCATCTGTAGCCGAAGAATCCGATGACGATCTGGCACTGCTGCTCGGTTCGGTATCGCAGGGCGATCCGGTGGACTACTGGTTTACGCCGCAGAAGATCAATACGGTGTCGGCTGTTCATGATTTTCTCGCCAGCCGTTACGGGGTGGGCCAGGTCTTGTCTCTGGCCTCGCTGATCCGAGTGGGCGAGTCGATCAGCAAGGCACCGTTTGATACTTTTGAACTCGCGGTGCTGTACAAACGTATGCCGGATGATCTCAAGGCGGCACTTTTGAGTCCCTATGTCTCGATCGAGGATGACGAAGTCCGCCTTACGGCCCGCATACGAGATTCGCTTCCCGACCTTCGCCGCAATGCGCTACTGGGGGATATCCGCTCAGGACTGGTAGAGGAAGTGGGTCTTGCGCCGGAGCGGTTTCAAATCTCGGGGCTCGTCGTTCTTTACAACAATTTGCTCCAGAGTTTGTTTTCCTCTCAGATAATGAGCCTCGGTGTGGTGATGCTCGGTATTGCCCTGATGCTGTTGATTCTGTTTCGTTCGTTCCGCCTCGCGATCATTGGTATTGCACCGAATCTTCTCGCGGCGGCGATTATTCTTGGCATGATGGGTTGGGCCCGGATTCCCCTTGATATGATGACCATTACGATTGCATCGATTACGCTCGGCATCGCTGTGGACAACAGCATTCACTATATCTACCGGTTTCGAAGCGAACTCGGCCGCATCGGTGATTATGTGAAGACGCTGCACTACTGTCATGCCAACATCGGGCGAGCTATCTTCTACACCGCTATCACCATCATCGCCGGATTTTCCATACTCGTGTTGTCGAATTTCCTTCCCACCATTTTCTTTGGTGTCTTCACGGCACTGGGTATGGCGATTGCATTGCTTGCCTCTTTGACACTTTTGCCCCGCCTGATTCTGTGGCTGCGCCCTTTCGGCGAGTGACAGTAAATCGCCATTTGAAGTCAACGCGGTAACTTTGCACAATAGGCGGTCTACTTCAGGCGACAGGTTGATCTTGTGTTCCGTAATCCTCGATATTTGCGTGTTGTGAAGCGTACCGTGAGAATTGTGCGCCGCCTTGCGCTGGGGCTGGTTGCGGCTCTGGGTGTCGGTATGGCATATGCTGGGCCGACGGCAGACGAGATGATCCAGAGCACGGTCAATGCGCTTATCAATGAACTCCAAGAGCGCCGGACGGAACTTGAGGCCGATCACGGTGCGCTGTACGCACTCGTCGAAGAAATCGTGGTGCCGAGGATTGCGGTCACCAAAGTATCCCGACTGATCCTCGGCCCTCATTGGAAAACAGCATCGCAGGATCAGCGCGAGCGATTTAAGACGGGCTTTAAAAACCTGCTGATGCGAAGTTATGCGACAGCCATGTTTGAGTACACAGGTGAGCAGGAACTGCGGTTCGGCACGGTTACCATTCGGGCAGAAGGGCGGATTGCAGTGGTGCCCACCGAACTTATCCTGCCCGCACAGGAGTCCGTGCCGATTGAGTACTACTGTCTACTGGATTCCGATGGTGGCTGGAAGATATACGATATCCAGATAGACGGCATCAGCATGATCATCAGTTACCGGAACCAGTACAGGGAATACATTGACGCCAATGGCCTCGATGCCCTGATAGAATCGCTCGAAGCGAAAGCATCAGAAATACACTAGTTTTTTCAGGTTAATTGACAGGATAACGGCGGATGGTAAACCCAGAAGACATCAAAGGCTGGATTGAGGAAAATCTCGCCGGTGCGACGGTTGAAATCTCCGGCGACGGACGCCATTTTGAAGCAGAGATCGTGTGTGTGGATTTCGCCGGAAAGAGCCGGATCCAGCAGCACCAGATGGTCTACGGAGCGCTCGGCGACCGGATGAAAGCCGAGATTCACGCACTGTCGATGCGCACCTTAACACCGCAGGAAAAGGCCGCTCAGGCTTCTTCGTAGGGCCCACTCCCGGCATTTTTCGGAAACAGATTTTTAACAGGGGAACTTCATGGACGTCAGTCAACGAATCAAACAGACAGTAGACA
>CAYSMI010000213.1:0-2629 GCA_964432165.1 uncultured Acidiferrobacter sp. | reverse complement strand
TGTCTATACCTGCTGCCTGGCCATCATCGATGCAAAAAGGCCCGGCATTTGGGCAAGCTGTTCAAAAGTGCCCACCTGATCAATGCGCCCGTGCTTCATGACGATGATCTTGTCTGCGTCGTGAATCGTACTCAGGCGATGCGCAATCGCGATCCGTGTGACCTTACGGCGGTTCAGGCTGTCCGTGACAATCGCCTGGGTCCTGTTGTCCAGAGCACTGGTCGCTTCGTCCAGGAGGAGAATCCGCGGGTCTTTCACCAGCGCCCGTGCAATCAGAAGCCGCTGCCGCTGCCCACCCGAGATATTGCCTCCGCCTTCGCTGATGACAGTATGCAGACCCATGGGCATCTGTTCGATGTCGTCTTCAAGGCCTGCATCCCTGACCGCTGCCCAGATATCCTCGATCGCCAGCTGATTATTGCCGGAGATGTTTTCCAGAATTGAGCCTGCGTTGATTTTGGCCGTCTGAAGCACCGTACCGATCTGACGCCTCACGCTATTGATAGACAAACTGTCGAGATCATGGCTATCGAACATGATCTGACCAACTTCAGGCCGCTCAAAACCCAGCAATAAACGGAATATTGTCGACTTTCCGCAACCGGACGGGCCGACCAGGGCAACAAACTTACCGGGCTCAAATTCGAGATCAATGTCCGTCAGGATCATCGGTCCGTCCTGCTGGTAGCGGAACTGAATACCCGAAAGCCTGATCCCGCCTTCGAGCACGCCAGGGTCTACGGACCCATCGCTCGACTCTTTCTCGGCCTCGATAAGCGGCTTGATCCGTTTGAACTTGGCGAACATATCCAGCAGGTCCATCACGGTATTGCTCATCGAGGTCAGCCCCATCAGAAATGTCGCCATGGCCGTGTTGAAGGCTAGAAAAATCCCCAGCGTCAGGCCATCTCCTGAAAGGCCTCCCTGCGCGAACAATTCCGCACCTGCTGCATAGATAAGCACCGACCCCATCAGCGGCACAGAAGCATTCAAGGTGTCAATGTAATCCTCGGTCCGCTGCGCTTTCAGCATCAGACTGACCTGCTCGGTATAACGGCGCATCCAGAGTGTGAAGACCCGTCTTTGCGCGCCCGCGATACGAATTTTTCCGACCGCATTGGCGATCTCAAAGACAAATCCGCTGAACTCACCCGCAAGCTTCATGAGAAGGCGGTAATGCTTATGGATGGAGACCGTTCCAATCACCGTCACACCCAGAACCAGCAACCCGAGCAGCAGCGCGATCAACGCAAGCTTTGCGTTGTAATAGAAAAGCAGGCCAAGATTCAAAGACGTGGTAAGACCTGTCAGCAGCGTGCGGATCGTCGTTGAGTTGAACTCCTCCGACACCTCGCTCACGGCCATGATCCGATCGAGCAGATCGCCGCTGCTGAATTTCCGGAAAAAGGGGATCCGTAGCGAGACCGTATGACAGAAGATCGCCAGCTGTGCCTTGACATTCGAAGAGACCGAAAAGCGTATGGCCACGATACCCTGGGCAGCAGACAGCAGGGTTACACCAAAGGCTGCAGCAAAAAGTGCGAGCGCGAGCTCCATGACCATATTCCGGTTGGCATCCGGAATCGCCGTGTCCACAAGGACCGCTGTCATCTGCGGGACCAGCATGCCGATGACGGTGATCAGCGCCGATAACCCCACCACAAACCCGATATCCGGAAGCACCTCCCGTACTGCCCATAATGGAATCTGGGAAATCCTGGAGACATTGTCCGGGATCGGTGCCGCAAAGGTCTTCCCGTCAACACAGAGCATATCTGCAGTCTGCTCATTAATAACCTGGTCTGCTTGTGACTTTGGATCGACCATACGGTATGTACCGGCAGAGTCCCGGATCAGCGCAGCGGGTCTTCTTTCCTCACCGACAAAACCGAGCAGAGGACCGCAGTCGGACTTCCACCAACCATCATTCAGCAGCACATTCCGCATCTGCAGATCGGACAAATCAACGATAGCCTGAAGCTCTATCTCGAGATTCGCCTCTTCTCCTGCCCTCGCGGGTTCCCTCAGCTTGACGCCCAGGTGTTCGCCAAGAATGGTCATTGCGGTCAGCAATTCAGTGCGCCGCCGACGCACCGGTACACGGCTGTTGCTCAGGAGCTCGCCAACCTCGCCGAGCGCCTGCTCCAGGCCGCGTCTATCCATTTCTTCCGCGAGAGCCTGGTGGGTTTGGTCCTGGTGATCCAGATACTGCTCGTAGTGTTCCAG
Organism: uncultured Acidiferrobacter sp.; assembly: GCA_964432165.1. Classification (GTDB taxonomy): domain Bacteria; phylum Pseudomonadota; class Gammaproteobacteria; order Arenicellales; family UBA868; genus UBA868. Next base: position 403 of record CAYSMI010000213.1, on the reverse strand, counting down.
ATAGGCGCTTACCAGGTGCTTGAAGCCGATCAGCCCTGTGTATTCCAATTCGGATACGGGGTGGACTTCAAACCCGCAGCGCTCTGTCATTGCCTCAATGATGACTCCCGATGCAATGGGCATCATGCCGCTTTCAACATCCAGAAAAAGGCCGGGCAGGCCCACAACCTCGATCTTCCCGGAAGTGGCCTTGAGCAACACTGTTGTGTCCTTCGACAGATCCAGACGCGTTCCCAGCGCAACACTGACCTGTCCCTCGGGCGGCATTCGCTCTGACACACTGGTGGACCGGTCCACACCCGACAAGCTGCCGATCAGCGCTGAAAACCCCCTAACCCACGGATCCATTGCGCCAGACGGTGAAATACCCTGATCCCTCAACTCGTTCAAGGCCTGATCGAGC
>CAYSMI010000212.1:0-2643 GCA_964432165.1 uncultured Acidiferrobacter sp. | reverse complement strand
AATACGATTTGATGGAGCGTCTCAAGCCGTTACTGAAAAAGTTTGCGGCCAGCGGACGTGAATACATCATCTGTGGCGATATCAACATCGCCCACAAGAATATCGACATCAAGAACTGGCGGGGTAATCAGAAGAACTCCGGATTTCTTCCCGAGGAGCGCGCCTGGATAGACTGGTGGTTTGACGACGGCGGCATGGTCGATGTTTTCCGTAAGGTCGATTCCCGCGAGGATCAGTACACCTGGTGGTCAAACCGCGGTCAGGCATGGGCCAAGAATGTTGGCTGGCGCATTGACTACCAGATTGCCACTCCGACGATTGCCAAGCGGGCTCATGCGGTCCAGATCTACAAGGACGAGCGCTTTTCGGATCATGCGCCGCTGGCGATCGATTACCGCGTGAGTGATCGCTGGCTCCGGAGCCGGCCCTAGTCGTCGATCGTCCATGAGTTCCGACGGACGAAAAGCAGGTGGTGCCCCCTCGATCGGGCAGACCTTTCGCATCTATCTTGATCGCAGGATGGTGCGGATCGGGCTGCTTGGACTGATCAGCGGATTTCCCTGGGTGCTGATCGGAAGCGCCTTGAGTCTATGGCTGAAAGAGGACGGGCTCAGCCGGGCCACCATCGGATGGGCGGGGCTGATCTTCGGCGTCTACGCAATCAATTTCCTGTGGGCGCCCCTGATTGATCGGATACAGATACCGTTTCTCACGGCACGATTGGGACATCGCCGGGCATGGATCCTGAGCCTTCAGGCCGTGATCCTGACCTGCCTCGCGCTCTGGAGTATTCTTGATCCAGTGACCAACCTTCAGGGTGTCATCGCTATCGCGCTCATTATCGCGATTGCATCCGCGACTCAGGACATCACGATTGACGCGCTTCGCATCGAGCAGGTTGGCCCGGATGAGAGCGCAGCTATGACTGCCGGTGCTGCGGTTGCGGTTGTGGGCTGGTGGACCGGCTACAAACTGGGCGGAGTTGCAGCGCTGGTTACCGCCGAGACGTTGCAGCAGGCCGGGGTCACCAATTATTGGCAATTTACCTTCCTGATTCTGGGCGCGGTTGTCGTGCTATGTAATATTGCCCTGATGGCCGTGTCGGAGGTTCCTCCGGCGGAGCGGGCTCAAGCCCAGGCTGAGGACGAGCGCGCGTTACGGTCCCGGCTCAAATTCAGCGGCGTGTTGGCAGCGATCGTGACTTGGCTGGGGGCGACCCTGATCGGGCCGCTGGCGAGTTTTTTCCGTCGCAACGGTCTGGCAATCGCTCTCGCTGTTCTTGGCTTTATCTTTCTCTTTAAGATTGGTGAGGCATTTCTCGGCCGGATGTCTATCATTTTTTACAAGGAGATGGGTTTTTCCAAAACAGATATTGCGCTTTACTCCAAGGGGATCGGCTGGGTCACGACTGTCGTGTTTACTCTGTTGGGCGGCCTTTTTGCCGTCCGGGCGGGGTTGGTTCGTGCGATGTTTCTCGCAGGTGTCCTGATGGCGCTGACCAATCTGCTGTTCTCGGTACTGGCGTGGTCGGGCAAGTCGGAACCGATGTTTGCCTTCGCGGTCATCATGGATGATCTGACGGGGGCATTCGCGACGGTGACCTTTGTTGCGTTCATCTCGATGCTGGTCGACCGGACATATACGGCGACCCAGTATGCTCTGCTCGCGTCGATTGGTACTGCCGGCCGGACCCTGTTTGCTTCCAGCTCAGGCGCACTGGTCGATTGGCTGGACGGTGATTGGGGATTATTTTTTGTTATCACGGCAGTAATGGTGCTGCCGTCGCTGCTGTGTTTGTGGCTCATCCGGCGCCAGCTCGCCGAGATGCTGGCCGGCGCCCGGGTCAGGCTGTTTAGCAAGGAAGCCCACCAGGACCCTTAAGTCATGGCCGGGCACAAGGTATAATTACAGGTTGCGCTTCGCTTTCGGCGGCAGCGATCTGGCCTTACATCATTTCGGAATCCACCCATGCCAATCTACGAGTACGTCTGCGACAAGTGCAGCCATCACCTTGAGGCTTTACAGAAACTGTCTGATGAGCCGCTGGTGTTCTGCCCGGAGTGCGGTGAAGCGGCTCTGCGCAAGCAGGTTTCCGCTGCGGCCTTTCGGCTGAAGGGTACGGGCTGGTACGAGACCGATTTCAAAAACTCGGACAAGAAAAAATCTCCCGAGAGCAAAAGCGAGGGTAAAGACGAGGGCAAAGACAAGAAGGGTAGCGGTGAGTCGGCTGCTGGGTCAGAAAATGCCTCGAGCACCAAAGAGAAAATGTCAGGTGCGTCGACATCGCCCAGTACAACCACCTCCTCGAGTAAATCTTCCAGCGGCAAGCCCAGTTCTTCTGCCCCTGACTCCGCCTGAGCAGGAGATCCTTCTGCCCAGTTCCACTGCTGGAGGTATCCGTGATGAGCGAACAGCGTGACTGCCTTTGTACCGATCTGGATGCCTCTTCGGTAGATCACGAGGTACGCCTGTGCGGCTGGGTGCAGCGGCGGCGGGATCACGGCGGCGTCATTTTTATCGACCTGCGGGACAGCAGCGGCCTGGTGCAGGTTGTCTTTGATCCTGACCGGGTTGACCAGTTCGCCATCGCCGAGTCAGTCCGCAGTGAATACGTACTGCAGGTATTGGGGCGCGTGCGGATGC
>CAYSMI010000211.1:0-2654 GCA_964432165.1 uncultured Acidiferrobacter sp. | reverse complement strand
GACTGGTCCGATGACCCGGTGGGAGATCTTCGTGATCTTTGGGCTCGTTACGAACCCCAGATGAATGATTATCTGGACCGCGCACTCAACCCGGCGGTGGCACCGGCGTACGGAGTCCCGGGAGATCCGTGAGCGTTTCCGACGGCGGTGTACCGGCGCTGGACCCCGCTTTGTATCAGTTGTTGGAGCGGCTGATCCGATTCGATACGACCAGCCGCAATTCCAATCTTGAGCTGATTGCGCACGTAAAAGATTATCTTTCAGACTTCGGTATCGAGAGTCTTCTGGTATACGACGAGACTGGATCCAAGGCTAACTTGTATGCAACGGTAGGACCTCAGGACCGTTCCGGCGTTATGCTGTCTGGCCATACCGATGTGGTTCCTGTTGACGGGCAGGACTGGTCAACGGATCCCTTCTCGGTGACCGCAAAGGGCGGTGCACTATTCGGCCGGGGAACGGCCGACATGAAGGGATTTATTGCCTGTGCGCTTGCCCGGATCCCGCAGATGATGGAACAGCCGCTGTTGGCGCCTGTGCATATTGCACTCTCCTACGACGAAGAGATTGGGTGTATTGGTGTCCGCCGCCTTCTGGATGTGCTTAATGGACACCCCGTAAGACCTGCCATGGGAATTATTGGAGAACCGACAGGTATGAAGGTGGTCAACGCGCATAAGGGCAAGCAGGGCTGGCGCGTCAGCATTCGGGGCCGCGCTGCACACTCGGCCTATCCGGTAGAAGGCGTAAACGCTGTAGAGACTGCGGCAGAGCTCATTGGTCATATCCGTCGTGTCTATGGGCAGGTGCACAAGCAGGGTCCGACAGACGAGGGCTATCGTGTTCCGCACAGCACCCTGCATGTTGGGCCCATTGAGGGTGGGCGAGCACTCAACATCGTGCCGGACGCCTGCGAGTTCAGTTTTGAAGTGCGGCATCTGCCTGATGAGACGGCTGACCACTACTTTCAGCAGATCGTGGACTATGCAGAAGAAGCGCTGTTGCCCAGGATGCATGCCGTTGATCCGGATACCTCAGTCGAATTCGAGGCTCTGGCCGGTTATCCCGGGCTCAATACCCCTGCTGATGCACCGGCGGTACGGTTTGTCCAGATGCTGTTGGAGGATACGGGAGACCCGGAGAAGATCAGTTTCGGCTCAGAGGCCGGGCTATTTGAAGACAGGGTCAAAGTCCCTTGCGTGGTTTGTGGTCCGGGAAGTATTCTGCAGGCGCACCGGCCGGATGAGTACGTGGAGGAGGCGCAGCTCATACGATGCTGGCGCTTTATCGGCCGGTTGGTGACGCATCTTCAGAGCGAAGGTCTGCAACACTGAAACAACTCGATAGGGCGAGAGTCAAAGAGAACGAAATGAAAACGATATTTAGTGAACAGCATCGCCTGCGCGATGCAAAAACCGAGTTATACGGCGGTGAACTGGTGAAACCCTTTGAACGCCCTTCACGTGCCGACATGGTCATCGAGGCTGTTCGTACTTCCGGGATTGGATCTGTTGAGGCTCCCGAAACATTTTCACTGGATCCTGTGCTACGGATACATGATGCCGATTTTGTGACATTTCTGGAAAATGCCTGGGAGGAATGGCGCCAGACGGGCTATGCCGGTGAGGCAATGGCATCGGTCTGGCCGGCAAGGCGGATGCAGTGTCGGGCTCCACGTTTTATCGAAGGCAAAATGGGCTACTACGCGTTGGCCGCCGAGACGTCCATTACCGAAGGCACCTGGGAAGCCGCGCTGGCGTCCAAGGATGTGGCCCTGACCGGAGCAAAGGCATTGACTGACGGAGAGCAGGGGGTCTTCTCGCTGTGCCGCCCTCCGGGACATCACGCGGCGCGCGATATGTTCGGCGGATATTGTTTCCTTAATAACGCGGCGATCGCAGCCCAGTTCCTTCTGGATAATGGTGCACAACGTGTGGCGATACTGGATATCGACTTCCATCACGGCAACGGAACCCAGGATATTTTTTATGAGCGTGACGATGTGCTTTTCTGTTCATTGCACGGTGATCCTGAAGACGCCTTTCCACATTTTCTGGGCTATGCTGATGAGATGGGATTGGGCGCTGGCATGGGCTATAACCACAACTACCCGATGCCCCCAGGGACGCCCTTCAGCGAGTGGCGGAATGCACTGGATCATGCGTTAAGTCACATCGGGGAATTCTCGCCTCAGCACCTCGTGGTTTCTTTAGGGGTCGATACCTTTGAACACGATCCGATCAGTTTCTTCAAGTTGACCACGCCGGACTACCTTACGACCGGTGAACTCATTGGCGCGCTGGCGATTCCAACCCTCTTTGTGATGGAGGGCGGATACGATATTGGTGAAGTGGGCATCAATGCGGTGAATGTACTGAAAGGCTTTGAGCATTAGCCGGTCAAGGCTGAGCGACCATGGGAGAAGCAGTGAACCAGATTCAGTTAGTCAGTGCGGAGGTTTGCCCCTTTGCGCAACGCAGCCGCATTGCGCTGCTGGAAAAAGAACTGTCGTTTGAGTTAGTGGAGATCAGCCTCGACAACAAACCGGACTGGTTTGCTAAGGTGTCTCCCTACAGTAAGGTGCCTGTCCTGTTACATGGCGACACCGCGATTTATGAGTCGACGGTGATCAACGAATATCTGGATGAGATAAA
>CAYSMI010000210.1:0-2668 GCA_964432165.1 uncultured Acidiferrobacter sp. | reverse complement strand
GCAAGGGTTGCAATCTGTCGCAACACCTGGTGCCAGAAAATCGTGGCAACGCCAAGTTCTGCCTCGATCGAAAACAGTTTCCGGGCTGCTGCATCTAACTGCGCATCTGTTTCGGTCTCAAGGCGGCCCAACTCGGAAATCATCTCGTCGACCCGCCCAACTTCAGAGTCACCAAAACCGGTTTCCACCAGTTCGTCAAGTTCATCAATGATACGCTGACCCTGCTCGCAGGCTGCGATCACACTTCTGGCCAGTAACAACACCGGCTCTTGAAGTGCCTCAGGCAGGTGCATACTGCGTTGATCGACCAAGTCAGCGATATCCTGGGTAACGTCTGCGATGGAATCCTGATAATCCAGGATCTCAAGTATGGTCCGCCGATCCAGGGCCATCATAAAACGCCTGGGCGTATGAGACCGGATCTCATGTTTGATCTGATCGGCTTCATGTTCCAGCCGGTCTATCTCTGCGCGACGGTCACGAATTCCGTCGTTATCCCCCGCAGCCATGGCCTCGAGCAAGGGAATTACCTCACGGGCACAGAGCACAGCGACTTGCATGTGATGCTGCATCGGTTTGATCGGGGATTTCCCAACCAGTTTGTCTATCCAGGCCATGAATACCTCCTAGGGGATTAATAAGCCTCTGAAAAAATAATAGAAGAATATCGATAGCGCGGCAGCGATTGGCAACGTCGCCACCCAAGATGCAATAATCTTCCCAACCACGCGTAAATCCAGCGCACCAATTCCGCGGGCCAGACCCACTCCCAGTACCGCTCCTACCAGTGTATGCGTCGTCGAGATCGGAATACCCATCCGCGAGGCCACCACGATCGTGGTAGCTGCTGAGAGTTGGGCGGCGAAACCACGGCTTGGGGTTAGTTCAGTGATGCGCTTACCAACAGTTTCCATTACCCGATAACCCCAGGTCCCCAACCCCACTATTATCCCTACCCCGCCAATGGCAAGCATCCAGGGCTCTACCGGCGCCTTGCTTCCCAGATCCATGCCCTGAACGGCATGCGCGACAGCCGCAAGTGGTCCTATCGAGTTCGCAACATCATTGGAACCGTGGGCAAAGGCAATCGCACAGGCTGTAAGGATCTGTAACACCACGAAAATACGCTCAACACGACTAAAACGATGCTTGGGATCTTCTGGGCCCAGATTGACCCTGCGAATAAGGAAAATCCCCAGTCCGGTTCCAATCAATCCGAGCACTACCGATCCGAACAGGGCCTGGCCGAGATCAAGATCCAGTCTAAGGGGTTTTAATCCCTTGAAAAGAGTGACGAGACCAATAATAAAGAAGACAAAAAAGAAAAATATAGGCCCCAGTTTTCGGATTTGTGCAACTGGGTCTGATGTATCTAGTACCCTGGATCGTGTTATCTGAAAAATAAAATAAGCGATCACACCAGCCAGAAGCGGCGAGGTCACCCAGGACAGGACGATTTGGGTAATCTTTCCCCACTTTACGGCGTCCAGCCCGATGGCGACTGCACCAAAACCGACAATGGCACCGACAATCGAGTGCGTTGTCGATACCGGCAGGCCAAACCGGGTTGCCACAATCAACAAAGTGCCTGCAGAAGCGAGTGATGCCAGCATCCCATAAATGAGTTGATCCCGATCGATCATCGACAGATCGAGCATGCCTTTGCGAACGGTATCAGTAACGTGTCCGCCAGCGAAGAAAGCGCCGCAGAATTCAAAGATACCGGCAACAAGTATCGCACCCCAGACTGTCAGTGCTCCTGAACCAACGCTGGTCCCCATCGCGTTGGCCACGTCGTTGGCGCCGATTGCCCAAGCCATGTACAGAGCGAGGAACGCGGCTATCCAGAGTGCGGGCGGAAGTTCCGAAAACCATTCCATTTCTTAGTCTCTTCTAATGCTCCTTTTCAATCGAAAGAATCTCTGAACTTAACAGGTGCACCCACGGTGCACTCCCTTTGTTCAATTGTGAAACGCGGATTTTAGTAGAAACTTGTTACAAAAAGGCAAATCGCATCTGCCCGGAGACAAACAATCCGAGAAGCTATTTAAGACCTCTCTCCAACGCCTTAATGCGTCTGGCCAGGTCATCGAGCTGGCGAAACCGCACGGCTGCCTTTCTCCACTCGGCCGTGGGCAAAAGACCGGTACCCGAGGAGTACATCCCTGGCTGATCAATTGAGCCGGTGACCATTGCCATCCCTGTCAGGTGAACGTCATCACAGATGGTGACGTGGTCTGCCACTCCGACCGCACCCGCCAGAATGCAGCGTTTGCCGATTACGACGCTACCGGCAATACCGACACAGGATACGATCGCCGTATCCTCGCCGACCTGACAGTTATGGCCGATCTGAACCAGATTATCGATCACCACACCATCAGCGATGACGGTATCGCCAATAGCGCCGCGGTCTATCGTCGTGACCGCGCCGATCTGAACATCATGGCCAATGCGAAGCCCACCATGTTGCGGGATCCGAACCCAATGACCTTCTTCCTGTGTATTGCCGAAGCCATCGCTGCCGAGCACCGCCCCGCTCTTGATAAAGCACCGCTCGCCAATCACCACCCCCCGCATCACGGTGACGTTTGCGAAAAGACGCGTCCCTGCGCCTAGCCGGGCCCCCTCTCCAATAACGCTTCCAGGTCCGATGACCACATCCTCG
>CAYSMI010000209.1:0-2678 GCA_964432165.1 uncultured Acidiferrobacter sp. | reverse complement strand
GGGCATTTTTTGAAAACGCGGGCGGATCCTATGTGCCGGCCACGGTGTCGGATCGCCTGCAACGTTTTTTTGTCAAACATAAAGTGCAGCCTTACGGTGGGTTCGCTCTGTCGAAGCAGGCAGGCGAAGAAATGGATGAGTCGTATGCGGCTATTGCATCGCTCATCAATGCGGCAGAGGACGAGATCACCATCGGGCCGTCAACCACGCTGAATTTATATGTTCTGGCCCAGAGCTTGAGACACCTGTTAAGGGTCGGCGATGAGATCGTGGTGACCAACCAGGATCATGAGGCGAACATCGGCTGCTGGCGGCGCCTGTCAGAGCACGGCATCGTTATCCGCGAGTGGCGGGTGGGTAAGGCTGACGGTGAGTTAGACCTCAATGATCTTGAAGAATTGATCACCGACAAGACTCAGATCGTCTGCTGTACCCTGTGTTCCAACATCGTTGGCACCCACAATGATATGGCAGCGATTGCCGAGATGGCCCATCGAGTGGGCGCACTGGTTGTGGCGGATGGGGTGTCCTATGCGCCTCACGTTATTCCGGATGTCAAAACGCTCGGCGTGGATTTTTATGCCTACAGCACCTACAAGACCTTTGGCACGCATCAAGGGGTGCTCTGGGGCTCAAGTGATGCGCTCAAGAAAACCGAAGGCCAGGGGCACTTTTTTAATGAAGAGAAATCCCGGTATCGGCTAAATCCTACGGGGCCCCAGCACGCCCAGATTGCTGCCCTTGCAGGGATCACTGAATATTTTGACCGGCTTCACCAACACCATTTCGGCGAGTCGGACTTAGGTTTGCATGAGAGGGCCCGCCAGAGCTTTGAACTGGTGGGTGAGCACGAAGCGAAACTGGCAAACATTCTGCTTGACTACCTCAAGGACCGGGAAGATATCCGGATGCTCGGACAGGATCACGCTGTCCCTGGCCATCGTGCATCAACCATCGCCTTTCATGCCCGGGCGATGCCCTCGAAGCACATCACCGAAAAACTTGCCGAGAGAGATATCGGCGTGGGTTCGGGTGATTTTTACGCACTGCGGTGTGTCGAGGCACTGGGGATGGATCCGACAGACGGTGTCGTGCGGGTCAGCATGGTTCACTACAACACGGTGGACGAAGTCACCCGATTGGTCGAAACCATCGACGCGATCCTACCGGGGATTTAACTTCACCAGCGCTATGTGGCATCGGAATCGATCAAGCCATTGATCGAGCAAAGAAAACGGATCAGGATGAGTAAAGACGGAGTCAAAAAATGAACCAGCATGCACGAGTGGTGATCATTGGTGGCGGCGCGCTCGGCGCCGGGCTGCTGTACTTCCTGACCAAAGAAGGCTGGGACGATATCGTCCTGATCGAAAAAGGGGAACTTACCTCCGGATCGACCTGGCATGCAGCGGGCCTCATCCCCCATTTCATCGGGGGTTTGAGTATGGCAAAGCTGCATCAGGAGGCACCCGCCCTGTACCGAACGCTCGAGGCGGAGACGGGTCAGGCGACCGGCTGGCACGGCTGCGGCGCGGTTCGCCTCGCGCTGACAGATGAGGAAGTGGACTGGTTCCACTACGTCAAGGGAATTCTGGATGCGGTGGGCAGTGAATGTCATCTGATCAGTCCTACAGAGATTCTTAAACTGCACCCCTTGCTGGTGGTCGACGACGTCAAGATGGGTTTCTACACACCCAATGACGGTCATACGGATCCGGCGAGTTCCACCAACGCCATGGCCGCGGGTGCGCGCCAGGGCGGCGCAACGATTCATCGGCACACCCGCGTGACCGGGACCCGGCTTCTGGAAAACGGTGAATGGGAAGTCACGACGGATAACGGCACGATCGTCTGTGAGCACCTGGTTAACGCTGCTGGCAGTTTTGCAAAGCAGATCGGTGAGTGGGTGGGTCTTGATCTTCCCATCGTGAATATGGAGCACCATTATCTTGTGACCGATAACCTCGCCGAAGTCGAGGCACTGGACCGGGAGCCACCGGTGGTGCGCGATCCCAAGGCATCCTGCTACTACCGGCAGGAACAGCAGGGTATCCTGATCGGCCCTTATGAACGAGCCAACGCACAGGCGTGGGGACTCGATGGCGTGGACTGGAGTTTCGACATGGAACTGCTGTCACCCGCCCTCGAGCGTCTGGAAACCAGTCTTGAACACGCGGCCGAACGCATCCCGTGTTGGACCAATGCCGGTATCAAGCGTGTGGTTAACGGGCCTATCACCCACACACCGGATGGCGGTTTTCTGCTGGGACCGGCGGAAGGTCTCAGGAACTACTGGCTGTGTTGCGGCGCCTCGATTGGGATTACCCAGGGGCCCGGCTGCGGCAAATATCTGGCGCAGTGGATGGTTCATGGCCAGACCGAAATCAATGTTCGCGATATGGACCCGAGACGTTATGGCAAGTGGGCGAGCGGCGATTACGCTATTGCCAAATCCGTCGACGAATACCAGCAGATGTACCAGCCCCACCTGCCGGGTGAGTACCGCGACGCCGGTCGGCCCACGCGGGTTACCCCGCTCTATGAAAAACTGAAGCAGGCCGGCGCAGTCTATGCCGATACTTTCGGCTGGGAGCGCGCCAAGTGGTACGGCCCTCAAGGAGTGGAAGAGGAGTACGGTTTCAGGCGCACCAACAGTTTTGATGCGGTCGCCAGCGAGT
>CAYSMI010000208.1:0-2683 GCA_964432165.1 uncultured Acidiferrobacter sp. | reverse complement strand
CGACGTGGACAACGAGGGTTATCACGTACCGGCGGCACATCCGGCACTTCAGGAGCTGTACGGACGGACTTATCGTGACGATCGCATCGGGGAGATTTCTGTATCGACGGGAGTGGTTGACGATCACCCAGCGACTTCATGGAGCGTCGCGCGGTACAAGTCGCTGATGCCCGATGCGGAACATCTACCTTCTGAGTCGCGCCGTCTGTGGCTGTACTTCGGCATTTTCCCCAATGCCGTTATCTATTTTTACCCCGAGAAAGCCGGCTACTACATGTCCTTGCCGCGTAGTCCCAATGTGACCCAGGTGGTATCCCGGGAATACGGCCTGCCCGATGCATCCCGGCAGATTCGGGCAGCACAGTATCTCAGCCGCCGTATCGACACTCTGACCAGTTACGAGGATAACGCACTGGTAGAGTGGCTTCAGGAGGCGGCAGGGACGAGTGTTTTCCCGCTCGATAATCTTGCCGATATCGAGGCGGGTGTGCTGCAGTTTCACCGTCGTCTCAAGCAGAAGATTCCGGTCATGGGTAAAACCAGCCCGCCGGCACCCGGAGCGCTGGCCGATGCCAACCGGAAACTTCAGGCACGGCCCTGTACCTAGATTCGGGCATCCCCTGGTACCTCAAAATATTCCACAATAGTTCGTTTGAGAATAAAGGAGAATGAAGATGACATCAGCGAGCAGCCCCATCGACCTCTCGGTGGTCCGGCGCATGGATGCTCACGTGGTTCACCCGTGGGAGTCGTTTGACAAGCCCAACACAAGCCGTACGGTTTTGGGTGTCGGTGAAGGGGCGTATGTTTTTGATGCAAAAGGAAACCGCCTGCTGGATGGCCCCGGGGGTATGTGGTGCGTCAATGCCGGCCACGGCCAGCAAAAGATTGTCGATGCTATTCATCAGCAGGCCGCGCAGCTTTCCTACACCAGCCCATGGAGCCATCCCACCGAACCCGCAGCCCGTCTGGCTGACCGCCTTGCCGCAGTCGCGCCCGGAGACCTTGACCACGTGTTTTACGCAACCGGCGGATCGACCGCGGTGGATTCGGCGCTGCGTTTTATGATGTTCTACAACAATGTCCTGGACAGACCGGAAAAGAAGCACATCATTTCCCGCCGTGACGCCTACCATGGGAGCACTTATCTCGCCGCTGCCGTATCAGGAAAACCCCGGGACAAGAACTGGCTCGACACAAGGCTCGATACGGTGCACTTTGTTTCGTCCCCCAATCCGTACCGTCGGCCGGAGGGGATGAGCGTGGACGCCTTCAGACAGTTTTTGATCAAAGAACTGGAGGATAAGATCCAGCAGGTCGGCCCGGATAAGGTAGGGGCATTTATTGCCGAGCCCATATTGGCTTCGGGTGGCGTCATTGTCCCGCCCGCGGGCTACCATGCCGCCTGTCTCGAAATTTGCCGCCGTCATGACATCATATACATATCTGATGAGGTGGTGACCGGATTCGGCCGCTTGGGTCATTGGTTTGCCTCAGAGCCTGTATTCGATATCACCCCGGACATTATTATTTCGGCCAAGGGCCTGACTTCCGGGTATATCCCCCTGTCCTGTGTGATCATTTCCGATAGGTTGATTCAGGCGGTCAGCGGTGACAGTGACCGCGGCTCCGTGTTCTCCAACGGCTTTACCTATTCCGGTCATCCTGTCGCCTGTGCGGCGGGCATTGCCAATATGGAAGTCTTTGAATCACAGGGCCTGCTTGAGAATGCACGGAAGGTGGGCCCCTACATGCAGGAGCAACTACGAACTTTGTCGGATCTTCCCATCGTGGGCGATATCCGTGGGTTGGGGTTAATGGGTTGTGTTGAGTGTGTTGTCAGCCAGGAGAGTCGAGAACCTCTGGAATTGGACTACGAGGTGGGCAGCCGGATCGACAAGCATTGCCAGGCGCTGGGTCTGCTGGTTCGACCCCTGATCAATATGTGTGTCATGTCCCCGCCGCTGTGTATCACCCACGAACAGGTCGACGAAATGGTCAGCATCCTTCGTGAAGGAATTTCACGAACAATTGCTGATCTGGAAGCCGAGGGTATCGCGAAATTTCACTGACAGCGGGGTAGCGCTCGCACCTTAAGGCGAGCCCGTAGTCCGCCGGGTTTAATAAGGGGAGGCGGGTGCAGGATTGTGGTGTTGTGCGTAGTCGTGGCAGGCACGCCAGTCATCTGCAAAATGGTTGCGGATGCGATCCAGGCTCTCCGGGTGGATGAGCGGGCTGGGATCAAGGAACGGTTTCGGTACCAGTCGCGCGGCACCCAGGACGCCGTAGCAGGTCCAAAGCCGCAGGCGTCGTTGCACCCGGTGAACGCCAGGATGCCCCGCCGGTTTGGAAATCTCGGAAAAAAGATGCTTTCCCACCTGCCGCGCTACTTTGAGCTGGTCGTCGCTCCACGAACTGTGAACCACCGATAGATCAATCCGGTCACGCTGGTAGCATGCTCCGGTAAATGCGCAGAGCTGATCGATCAGGTAAAACGGGTCAGTTTTCAGGTCCTCGTGAAAGAGTACCAGAGGCGCTGAGCCGAAACGCTGTTCGACGGCTTCTATCATCGGCATAAAGCGCATTTTCTGCTCGCCCCAGACGAGCGGTTCACGGCTGTCCAGGTCAGCATAACGCTCAAAATCCGCACTGCCTCCGTTCTTGAGGTAGCGCCGGTAATGGG
>CAYSMI010000207.1:0-2695 GCA_964432165.1 uncultured Acidiferrobacter sp. | reverse complement strand
CTCAGCAAGTCCCCGTTAAAGCACCTATCTGAGTTAACTTTGTGATGAGTTCAATGCGAGAGTTCAATGCAAGAGTTTGATGTTGCCGTTGTTGGCGTTACCGGCGCAGTGGGCGAGGTTATGCTTCGTATACTCGAGGAAAGGGAATTACCCGTCCGGACGCTGTACCCGCTTGCGAGTGAGCGATCGGCGGGTACTACGATCATGTTTCGGGGTAAAGCCATTCGTGTCCAGGACCTTGCTACCTTCGATTTCTCTCAGGCCCAACTTGGCCTCTTCTCTGCGGGAGGAAATGTTTCAGCGGAGTATGCCCCTAAGGCTGTTTCCAAAGGGTGCGTGGTTATTGACAACACTTCCCATTTCCGGATGGATCCGGATGTGCCACTGGTCGTGTCAGAGGTCAATCCGCATGCCCTCTCTCACCATAAAGGCTTGATCGCCAACCCCAACTGTTCGACGATACAGATGGTGGTTGCCCTCAAGCCGATTTATGATGCGGTGGGTATCAGCCGAATCAACGTGGCGACCTACCAGGCAGTTTCCGGCGCCGGGCGTCGCGCCATCGAGGAACTTGCAGGACAGACCGCCTCGCTGCTGAACGGCAAAGGCGCTGACTGCGTGGTCATGCCCAAGCAGATTGCGTTCAATGCCATTCCCCACATTGACACCTTCCAGGACAATGGCTACACGCGGGAAGAAATGAAGATGGTCTGGGAGACGCGGAAGATTTTCGGTGATGAAACAATCGCAGTGAATCCGACGGCCGTGCGTATTCCCGTGTTCTACGGCCACTCCGAGGCCATTCATATCGAGACCCGGGAAAAAATTACCGCCGATCAGGCACGCGAGGTGCTGAGCAACGCACCGGGCGTGTGTGTGGTCGACGAGCGCGAGGCGGGAGGCTATCCGACGGCTGTCTCAGAAGCCGCCGATACGGATCCTGTCTTTGTCGGCCGAATACGTGAAGACATCTCCTGCGAGAAGGGACTGTGCCTCTGGGTTGTGGCCGACAATATCCGAAAGGGCGCGGCCTTGAACAGTATCCAGATCGCAGAGATTCTTTTCCCGAAGGGCTAGCGTTGGTCCCGGGCCAGGGATTTCACACGGATTGGTTCCCGATAACGGCCTGCCTATAATCAAGGGAATGACCTCCCTGACCGTCCTGCCCCCCCTGGCCGCTCGTGCCGTACACGCCTTGCGGCGGCTGAAGGCGGCTATTGCTGTCTGCTTTCTCGTTCTACAGGTATGGGCGGTGGTTTCAGCGGGTGCGATCGAACTGGCTGGAATTACGGTCAGTTCGAGACTTAACGAGTCGTTGGAGGCCTCGATCCCGCTCAAGGGCCTTGCAGATGATGTCCGCCCCGATTCGCTGACTGTCTCCCTCGCGTCGGCCGAGGCCCACGAGAAGGCCGGCATTCCCTTCGACAAGGAAATAACGGGCCTTTTGTTTACGGTCGATCTCTCATCTGATCCCCCGGCAATTCTGGTCAGTTCGAACGACGCAGTGGGCGCGCCTTTTCTCCGCTTTCTTTTGGCGGTTGAGTCAGGAGAACAGCAGTTGCTGCGTGACTACACGGTTATGTTGGATCCCCCAAACAGTGTCGAACTGGTCCAGGCCGCGGCGGCGCAAACGGGAGTGCCCGAAATATCCGAGTCATCTCTCCTTTATCCCGGGGAATACATCGGACCTGTTGAGCGGGGTGAGACGCTGATGCGGATTGCTCGAAGGGTGCAAGTGACCAATCCGATTACGCTAGAACAGACGATGGTTGCACTGGTTGGCGACAACCCCGACGGGTTTATTGAGGGGAACATGAATCTCCTTCGTGAAGGAGCAACCCTGCATATCCCTTCTGAGCGGCAGATAGCGGCTACAGACCCCGAGGCTGCAAGAGAGATCTATGAAAACCACCTGCTAAACTGGCTGCAACGGCAATCGCAGGTGAATGCCGATGAGGTACCTACCGCCAACTGGATGACGATTCACTCCCCGGGATCTGAGGGGATCGGCGGGGCAATAGAAAAACAAGGTGACGCCTCGACGGACTACATTCTTCGGATCGTCGACCCGGTCGAGCGGACCGTTTCGGGGCAACCGTTGCGGACGGCGCAGACCTCCGCCACTGGCGATCAGCCAGGATCGAGTGAACCGTCCGCAGCCCCAGCGACCCCCGATGTGGATACAACCGCCATCGCGCTGACCAATCGACTCACGGCGGTCGAGGAGTCTTTGGGCTCCAAGGAGCTTGAAAACCAGCAGCTAAACCAGCAGGTGGAACTGCTGCAAAAGCAGCTCGAGAAGACTATGCAACTGATCGAGCTGCAGGAGACGCAACTCGCGATCGCCCAACAGCAACTCAAAACGATGCTGGCGAAGGAGGTTGAGAAAAGCGTGCCGGCTACAGAGCCCTCAACCGAGTCGCCGGCCACTGAAAGTGCAGGGGCGGACGAGCCAGACACCTCGTTAACCCGTGAGCAGGAGGTCGTAGAGGAGTCACCACAGACAACCTCAGCTCAGCCAGGCGAGGCGGAAGGCGGTTCGACGGTATCCGGGGAAGCGCTCGCCGAGTTTGATGGCGCAACGGATCCTCTGCCAGCAGTTTCCGGAGCGTCGACAGGGGACGCTACCGCCGCTACTGAAACGCTTTCTCCCGCTCCTCCCTGGGTGGACCCTTCGCAAACGGTTGACTGGCTG
>CAYSMI010000206.1:0-2706 GCA_964432165.1 uncultured Acidiferrobacter sp. | reverse complement strand
GCGGCGGCAGCCAGTCCAAGGATAACGATACCGAACAATAGAAGTGCTTTCGCCGGCAGTTTGCTCACCAGCGATCCCGCAATTGGGGCACAGATGCCGTAGACAAAAAGGTGCAGGGAAAACATGAGCGCGGTATCACCACGTGTCCAGCCGTACTCGTCAAGAATGAACGGGAAAAACACTGGAAACGAATGCCTAACCCCGTAGGCGAGAAGCATCACCAGAAAGCTCACGGCGAGAATCACGGACGCGGCCAGGATGACGGGATTTCTGAACAAGGGCATCAACAGGGGGTGATCAAACTAGTGGCGCGAAAGTATAGTCCCTGATCGATAGGGGTTTTTTCTCCGACGGCTATATACTTCCTACCGCTACATAACTTAACGTAGGAGGATTACATGAAAAGGACCACACTTATCAGTTTGGGGGTTTCGCTTGCGCTTGCCGCCGGCACGGCCGCCGCCGATGTCAAGGTCGGCTTTATCGGTTCGCTGAGTTCCGATACTGGATTGAGTACCTTGCGTGGAGCCGAGATCGCCATCGAAGAGCTTAATGCTGCAGGTGGCGTGCTCGGCGGGCAGAAGATTACCTTGGTTACTGCTGATACCGGAGAAGACGTCACTGAAGGTATAAAGGCTTACGAGTACCTGGCTGAAACCGAGGAAGTGGACTTTGTGATTTCCGGTTCCATCGACGATGTATCTCTGGGTTGGTTACCCCGTATGCAGGAGTACCGTATTCCGACTCTGGATACGTGGACGTCCTATATCGGCATCATCGATATGATTGTTGAAGACCCCGATGCCATGCGCCCTTACTTCATGAACATCGCGTCCGATGAGGCGCTAGCGACCTTATACATCAGTTTTGGCGCCGATGTGCTGAAGGCGAAAATGGGTTTTGAATCCGTAGTGGTGCTCGCAGAAGACACTGCATTCGGCGAGGCGATAACCGGCCTGGTAACCGCGTACCTGGCGCCGGTGGCGGGTATCGAGGTAAAAGAAGTCATTAGCTATGACATCAATACTGTGGATTTCGCGCCGATTTTTGCGAAAGCGCAAAACAGTGGAGCCGATTTTATCTACCAGATCAGTTCGGTAAACAGCCAGGTGATGTCTTCGCAGTACGTGAAGTTGCAGGTGCCGATGGCCATGACCGGCGTTAACGTTTCTGCGCTGGGCTTGGAATACTGGGACGACACTGGTGGCGCCGGCGGTGGGATATCTACCCTGTCTCCCGTACCGTCCGTAGGATTCGCCCTGGATCCAGTCAGTCAGGCTTTCGTAGATACCTACCAAGCTAAGTACACCAGCCGACCGAAGATGCCTCATTTCAATGGGTTCAATGCCTACCACGGTCTGAAACAGGCCATGGCGGCAGCGGAGGAAGCCGGTGGTTTCAAGGATGTGGATGCTTGGGCTGCATCTATGATCAAGCAGGACCTGAAACTTGAGAAAGACGGCCAACTTTGGCTTCGTTATGGTTTCTGGGACTATGACACCGTCGAACCCGTAACCGGTCGTACTTATCCGCACAACGGCTACTTCGACCTGGCGCCACCGTATGACTTTGCCCAGCCTTCCATGGTAGTCGTGCAATGGAAGGAAGATGGCACCGTGGGTGTGGTGTACCCCTTCGAATATGCCAATACCGAATTCACGCTGCCAAGCTGGGTTCCGGCAAAATAAGAAACAATCTTCTGAATCGGCGGGCCTTTCGGCCCGCCTGCTTTTTTAGTTCATTGCAATGCTCCCGATAATCATTCAGGGATTACTTTTGAGTGGTCTCTACGCGCTCATCGCAATGGGCTTTATGCTGATTTTTTCGATCGGCCGGACTTTAGATCTGGCCTACGGCGCCTACCTGATGATCGGCGGCTACGTTTACTTCTGGATCTCTCAACAACTGGGATTACCGCAAATCGTTGGATTTTTCGGCGCAATAGCTGTCGGAATTCTTATGGGCCTGATGAAACATCAGTTTATCGTCAGACCGCTTAAAGGCCACCATGTGGCGGTGGAAATCTCCACCCTGATACTCGCGGTGGTGTTGCAGGCGGGTATCGTTCTGGTGTTCGGCGATAGTTCCAAGATTCTCCTACCCATCGTGCCGGGGGTGGTTCGTGTTGCAGGTGCAACTGTCACCTACAGCATCCTTACTGCCACGATCATCAGTTGGTTGATCATTACCCTTCTGTATCTTTTTATCCGCAGAACACATACCGGACGCGCCATGCAGGCCGTGTCCATGGATCAGAAGGGGGCGGCTATATCGGGTGTGGATGCCGACCGCATCAATCTGATCACGTGGGGATTGTCAGGGGCGCTGGGCGCGATTGGCGGTGCGTTTTTTGCTAGCTATACCCAGCTTTCACCGGCCATGTGGGTGGCGCCCTTAATCATTTCTGTGGCTATCGTGATTGTCGGTGGAATTGGCTCGATCGTCGGGACACTGATTGTTGCTCACATCATCGGTTTCCTCGAAGTGATCGTGGTGTCCGTGCTGGCCCCTGAATTACGGGGCGTCTCCACTATGCTTTTGATCATTGGCGTGCTCATTGCCAGGCCCCAGGGGCTGTTTGGGCGTGCCGAGAACTGATATGGAGCTTAAAAGGATTCATCTCGTATTTTGGGCGGTATTTATTGTCGGCCTGTATCTGATGCCGGAACTGGTATCCAAAGGCACTCTGCGCACCATGATTTTTGC
>CAYSMI010000205.1:0-2707 GCA_964432165.1 uncultured Acidiferrobacter sp. | reverse complement strand
CCGGCAAAGTTGCACAGAAAATCACTCACCCCGTAGTTGGAGTTCATTGCCCGCATGCCCCAGGTGTCATAGAGTCGCGCGCGAAACGCGGGGTCATCAAGGCCGGGCTCGCCGCCCATAAAGGCCTTGCGAAGCCCTAAGGACTTTGGCTCGATATCCGGAAAATGCTCACTGAGCACCTCGGCCAGACGCACCGGGTAAGAGGGCGTACACGAGATCGCATTGATGCCGAGCTCGCGAATGGTGCGGATCAGCAACTCCGTCGCACCCGTACCAAAGGGGACCACCAGCGCACCGGTGGCCTCAAGGCCAAGGTGATCCGTAAGCCCGCCCATCCACAACTGGTAGTTAAGGCAGTGCACCACCGTGTCGCCCGGCCCGAGCCCCGCGGCTGACTGCGCCCGGCCGGCGACCTCGGCCTGAAGTTTCGCATCATGTGCCGAAAGCGCGAGGTTCATGGCCTGGCCGGTGGTACCTGAGGTCCGGTGCAGCCGGATTACGCTTTCGGCCGCCCCGGCAAGATAACTCCCAAAGGGCGGATGCGCCGCCTGGTCCCTGCGCAGATCTTCCTTGTCAGTGAACGGCAGTTCGCTGATGCCGTCGAGCGTGGCCGGCAGGCGCAGCGGTGCATCGCGGTGGTGCTGCTGGTAGAAAGGAGAAGCGGCTAGGCGTTCGCGCTGCACCTGCCATCTTCCCTCTCTTTCCTGTGCTAGCTCGTGAGGTAAAGCGAACTCGGCGCGGGGGGTACAGGGCATCGCGGTACGGCCGGTGTCAGTGCTTGTTATCCCAGAAGCCGTCCGGGTCCTCGGCAAAGCGGCCAAGGTAGGGGCCGTGACCCCGGTAGCCCATCAGGTTCTGCACGGTGCGCGAGAAACGTTCGGCCCGTTCGCGGGGCACCGTCAGGTAGTGATTGACTTCCTGGCGCAGCCAGCCGAGCGCGTAGGTGGTGACGATGCCGACCCGGGGCTTTGCGGAATGGTTGGCGCCCCCGCCGTGCCAGGTGGAGCCAAGATAAAAAAGCGCGCTGCCTTTTTGCATCACCGCCTGTACCGTGGCACCGTTTTCACCTTCGGTGTAGTCGCTGCGGTGGCTGCCCGGGATCACATGGGTCGCGCCGTTTTCGGCAGTGAAGTCCGTCAGCGCCCACATCACGCTGACCTGCCACTCGACGCCGTCGATGCGCATCGGGTAGATCACATCATCCTGGTGCAGTACCTGGGCGTTTTCTCCTGGAAGAATTTCAATTCCGGTACTGCTGCCGATGCGGTAATTGGTACAGTGCGGCAGCAGTACCGCATCCAGCAGAGCGAGCACATGCGGCTTCGCAATCAGGTCGGCCGCGCGCATCGAGTAGGCAAGGGTGCTGGCGAGACGGTGCGTTGCGTAACCGTTGAAGTCATCTTCAAACCGCCGGCCGATCGTATCAAAGTGGGACTGCAGTTCATCGGCAACTTCAGCAACCAACTGGGCGGAGGCAAGGTCAGTCACCACCATGGCGCCGTCCTCTCTGAGTGCGCTGACCTGCGCTTCAACAGAATCGGATTGAGAGAAGTATTGGATGGCCATGATCGTCGAGTTGCGCTTGAGGCCGAAAGGCTGCTTGCTGTTTCCGCTGGCGCAAGGCGCTATCATCAGCGGCGCGGCTTGCGCCGCCAGGATCAGGCGATAACTCTAACCCGGCTTTTGCGATGATGGCTACTACCTTCCATATGGCAGCGCACCTTTTGTTGCCGGGCCTTGCGGCGTGGTTGTTTTTCAGGTCACGCTGGCGTCTCGCCTGGCTGATTATGCTGGCGACAATGGCGGTGGACCTTGATCATCTGCTCGCAGATCCGGTCTTTGATCCCGAGCGTTGCGGTATCGGCTTTCACCCGCTGCACAGCACCCCGGCGATCGCGCTCTACGTGGCGGCGCTGGCGTTCAAGCCGTTGCGCATTGTGGCGGTGGGGCTCGTGATCCACATGCTGCTCGACGGTAGTGACTGCCTCAGGTTGGCGCTGTAGCCCCTAAGGCGAAAACAGTAACGAGCCACGCCGAGATCCTGTGTCCGGACGGTCAATAATAAGAAAATAGTGCCTGTAACAAGAGAGTCATAAACTGACCCTTATTAACATTACAAATTAATCTGAATATCCCCCCTGCAACTGCGATGCTATTCTGAATCCCGGCTGGATAACTTTTCTCCTTTGGTATCCAGACGTCGCCCCGCGCTGGTATCTCCTCCCCCCAATATGAGCCCGCGCGGGGCATTTTTTTGGCCTCTGCAACCCTTTTCCGCAAACGATTCCCTAAAGACCTCTTGCGAGCGGTGAGCGCCAGCCCCGGTCGTGCCGTTTTCGCCTCGGCCCGTGCACCGATTCAAGCGGTTTCGTTAGCCGCCAGAGCAGCCGTGCTTCTCTTTCCCAGAGGACCTGCTCAGCGGCGCTCAGCCCCCCTTTCGGCTGCTCGGGATGAGTGCCATTAGCGAGCGCTTTCTCGGCGATGCTCATGATCTCGTCAAGCGGTCTCGGTTTCATCGGTGGCTGTACGGGAACGGTAAAACACGAAGCATGCGCCAGAGCCAGGCTCACCATATGAACCTCCCCCGAAGGCACAATGGCGTACATGGCATAGTTGGCCGGCCTGCGCCTGCGCGTGGATAATGCAGGGGCCGAGGCTGTCCTGGAGAAGACCCTGACATGAACACCGATCTGCTGCTCGTGCTGGT
>CAYSMI010000204.1:0-2737 GCA_964432165.1 uncultured Acidiferrobacter sp. | reverse complement strand
CTTGGGCAACGCCATCTGTTTCAGCGCAAGTTCCTCAGCGCCGAAGCCGCCGCGGTCCAGGGTCAACGCTTCCTGACCCGGGTATCCCACCGACCGCCTGACCTGATCGACCAGAAAATAGGCACCGCACATGACAGTCAGCAGCAGCCGCAACTCGGAGGCCTTCAGGCTCTGGATGAAGACTTGCGGCGCCTGAGTATCTGACAAACGGAAGCGTTCGAGAATCGCAATCAGACCCGCCTCAAGGTCCGGACGGGACGAAAGCACCTGGTCCAGCGGGGCGCCTGCAAGGTCGACATCCCCCGCACAGGGCTGGCGATCATTCCCGGGCAGCAACTCACCTGCCAGCGCCGCGACGCACGGCCTGAGGCCATCATTCAGCATGGTCAGTGATCCAATCTTCAGTTGTGCGGAACACAGCTCAATACTCCTGACGGTTGTCGATCAGGTGATCGGCCGCCCGCGCCGCAATGGCGGCGATGGTTGCAGCCGGGTTCACACACGAGCTCGTTGCAAAGGCACTGCCGTCTACAATGAGCAGGTTTGCAATATCATGGCAGCGGTTCCATTTATCGATGACAGAGTTGCGTGGATCATTGCCCATACGGCAGGTGCCAAGCGGATGCCAGCCGATCTCGGCAGCCAGAGTCTGTTCTGCAACCTCGTAGGCGCCTGCTTCGAAAAATGATTCCCTTCCCCGTTGTGCCATGAAATCCAGCAGCCGTTTGCTGTTTTCGGTCGTGGTGTAGTGCAGCCTCGGTAAGCCATCGCCATCCGCATCAAGCCGGTCAGGATCGAGGGTCAGACGGTTTGCAGGGTCGGGCAGATCCTCCGAGACCATCCCCCAAAGCGCCGATCGACCGAGCCACTTGTCAATGCGATCGTGCAGAACGGTGCCGACAGGCTGCGGTCCATCGACCGGGTACAGGGCCGCATTCAAGGGGCCCCCGGTCGGACTGAGATTCCACTTGGCCCCGCACACGAAGTCATGGTCGGGACGTGTCTCCGCAAACTCCATAGAATAAATACTTTGCCCCCAATGTCCCTGCCAGCTGGACATGGGCTCATCAAAGAATCCCACCATGCGGTTCATCGGATGCATCATGAGGTTGCGCCCAACCGCACCCGAGGAATTCGCAAGCCCATCCGGCCAGGTGCTATCGGCTGATTTCAGCAGCAGTCGGGCCGTACCGATAGCATGTGCTGCCAAAATGACGACATCGGCGTGGATTCGCCGGGTGCTCCCGGACTCATCAACAAACAGAGCGCCAGAGGCGCGGCCATTGAGGCCTACCAGTACCCGGGAAACTCGCGCACCGGTCACGAGCTTGGCACCGGCCGCAATCGCCTCAGGCCAGATACTCTGATCGACCGAACCTTTCGCGCCTTCGTTGCAGCCGGCCCGGCAGGTGCTCCGCTGAACGCAAGGGCGCCTGCCGCGATACGGCCGTGAGGTAATCGCGTTGCTCCCCGGCCACCAGTGCCAACCCAGCCGATCATGGGCTGCCGCCAGTTTTTCACCCCAGGGCTGGATCGGCAGCGGCGGCATCGGATACTCCGGCCGGTCCGGATAGGCGGGATCACCGGCAAGACCAGACACGCCGATGTCGGCTTCCGTCTCGAGATAGTAGGGTTCCAGGTCGCCATAATCTATCGGCCAGTCAACGCCTACCCCATCGAGGGCATAGCGGTGGAAATCACCAGGGAGAAACCGCATCCAGTGTGCGCTGAACATCACGGTGCTTCCGCCCACGCCGTTGTACAGCAGCGGCTTGATGTCTGAGGTATCGTCGAGAATGGCGTAGTCAGCCTTGCCCCGGCGTACGTTCGGGTTGGCGTTCCAGGGTCCGAGCGCCTGCAATTCGAAATCAGGCTTATCCCCGGGGTAAGACTCCGGCGGGTTCCAGTTTCCCTGCTCAAGGCAGGTGACCTTGATGCCCGCCCGCGCGAGTCGCTGGCTGGTGATTGCCCCGGAAAGGCCGGCACCAATAACCAGGACATCGGTATCGGGTAGATCGGCTTTCATGCGCTCGACCAAAACTTCCTTGTTGACAATGAATCCATGTTACTGGTCAACCGCGCTGGTGAAGACGGGATAACGGCGCCAACTGCTGTTCGAGCGCCTCACTCGGACGAAGTTCACCCACCGGCCTGCCTGCGACATTCAGCACCGGAGTACGGACCAGTCCGGCATCCTGAGCGGAGAATCGACCCTGTAGACCGGGGATGCAGGACAATACCGCACCCATTGCGCACTCTGCGGCCCTTGACGCCCCGTCGTCAATCTTAAGGGCAATCCCGACACCCGCCTTGGGGACAGCGCCGCAGTACACACCCTCAGCCCCCGTTTTCACAATACATGCACCTTGTGCCGCCTCGATAGCGCGGGTGCACCAACGCCCGCTGCCTGCAACCATGAACGGCTCTTGCACCATTGCCTGGAAAATACGCTCTGCCGCCGCCTGGCGCTGTGGATCCATACCCACACCAGTAGCAAAGCGGGCAAAAGCAAGGGCCAGGGGTTCCAGCGCCACCCCGGCGACGGGGATGCCGCAGCCATCTATCCCGCCTGGGGCTTGCCTGAGGCTGACACCTGCCATCTCCCCGACAAGATCAAGAATCGCCTGCTGCACCAGATGCGCTTTTCCGATGTAGCCTTCTGTGGTCTCGCCGAGGTGTCTCGCCACGCTTAGAAACCCACAATGCTTTCCCGAGCAGTTGTTGTGAGCTGGTCCCG
>CAYSMI010000203.1:0-2745 GCA_964432165.1 uncultured Acidiferrobacter sp. | reverse complement strand
GTCTGGGCGAAAGGAGTAGGATTGACTGAGTGCGGTGAGGTCGCAAGCGGTGACCGCGTCAAGGGTGCCGTGTCGTCTGCGGTCTCGCTGCGTGTGTGACAGCTCACCAACAGCCAGTACGTGAGGGAGACAGGCCTATATGATTGAAGGACAATACAGTGAACATGACCTCGGTGCAAAAATAGAAAGGCTTAGATCAGAGCACCGCGCCTTAGATGAAGAACTCCAAAGCATCGCCGAAGATCCGTTGATCGACGATCTGCAGGTGCAAAGACTTAAAAAACGCAAACTGTTTCTCAAAGACAGTATCAGCCACCTCGAGAGCCGGCTGGTTCCAGACATCACCGCCTAGTTTATAGATAGCCCATAGGAAAATGCCCCCGGACTCCGGGGGCATTTTGTTGGATAGCCTGCTTCCTCAATAGCGGTAGTGATCGGCCTTGTAGGGGCCATCCGTTGCAACACCGATGTATGCAGCCTGCTGATCAGTGAGTTGCGTGAGTTTGGCACCGATCTTCTCCAGATGAAGCCGCGCCACCATTTCATCGAGGTGCTTGGGCAGGATATAGACCTTGTTGTCGTACTGGTCGCGCTTCTGGAACAGCTCAATCTGCGCCAGCGTCTGGTTGGTAAATGAATTAGACATGACAAAACTGGGGTGACCGGTCGCACAGCCCAGATTCACGAGCCGGCCCTGTGCCAGCAGGATGATGCGCTTACCGTCGGGGAAGATCACGTGGTCGACCTGCGGCTTGATGTTCTCCCATTCGTAACGTTCAAGTGAGGCGCAATCAATTTCATTGTCAAAGTGACCAATGTTGCAAACGATCGCCTGATTTTTCATCTGCGACATGTGTTCATGCGTAATCACCTGGTAATTGCCCGTCGCGGTAACAAAAATGTCCGCCTGGTTGGCGGCGTCGTCCATGGTGACCACCCGGTATCCTTCCATGGCCGCCTGCAGGGCACAGATGGGATCAATCTCCGTGATCCAGACGGTCGCACCGAGGCCGCGGAGGGATTGTGCGGAGCCTTTGCCGACGTCACCATAACCAAGCACCACCGCGAGTTTTCCTGCGACCATAACGTCAGTTGCACGCTTAATGCTGTCCACGAGAGATTCCCGACAGCCGTAAAGATTGTCGAACTTCGATTTGGTTGCCGAATCGTTAACGTTGATGGCAGGAAAATACAACTCGCCATCTTTTTGCATCTGGTAGAGACGCTTGACTCCGGTCGTCGTTTCCTCTGTTACACCGAGAATGTTCGATTGGATGTTCGAGTACCACCCGGGCTGGGTCTTGAGGCGCTCGCGGATCGCATCGAATAGCGCGACCTCTTCTTCACTGCCGGGGTTATCCAGCACCGAAGGATCCTGCTCGGCCTTGGCGCCGAGATTAACCAGCAGCGTTGCATCTCCGCCGTCGTCGAGGATCATGTTGGGCGTACCGCCATCGCTCCACTCGAAGATGCGGTGGGTATAGGCCCAGTAATCGGCCAGGGTTTCCCCTTTATAGGCAAACACCGGAGTGCCTCCGGCCGCGATCGCAGCGGCGGCATGGTCCTGTGTCGAAAAGATGTTGCACGAGGCCCAGCGGACGTCGGCACCGAGTATACGGAGGGTTTCGATCAGGACCGCGGTCTGGATGGTCATGTGCAGACTGCCGGCGACGCGCGCGCCTTTGAGGGGCTGGCTGGGGCCGTACTTCTCCCGCAGGGCCATCAGGCCGGGCATCTCGGTCTCGGCAATGGCGATTTCTTTGCGACCGAACTCTGCGAGGGAGAGGTCGGCGACCACGAAGTCCTGGTCGGACCGGGGCTGTATCACAGCGCTCATGGGAGTGTCTCCATGTTCACTGAGCGCCGTTGGTCAACGGTAGACGCCGTTATTTCCGAGCCTGGCGGGCGGGCGCCCGTTGCAACGCTCCTCGGCGACGTCTTAAGGTAATCAGCTAGGAATCGAAGTGTAAAACCCTGGTGTAAGGGGGATTCACGGTAATTTTACCGCGACCGCCCTCACTTGAGCCCCGCCGCCTCCCGCAGCGCGGCCGCTTTATCGGTACGCTCCCAAGGGAAGCCGTCTTCGTCGCGACCAAAATGGCCGTACGCGGCGGTGGGCCGATAGATGGGTCTCAGAAGATCAAGGTCCTCGATGATGCCTTTGGGTCGCAGGTCAAAGTGTTCGCGGATCAACGCCTCGATCTGATCTTCGGCGATGGTAGCAGTACCGTTGGTGCTCACCATCAGCGAGACGGGTTCTGCGACCCCGATCGCGTAGGCCACCTGCGTTTCGCACTGTTCAGCGAGGCCTGCGGCCACAACGTTTTTGGCGACGTAACGCATGGCGTAAGCTGCCGAGCGGTCGACTTTGCTTGGATCCTTTCCGGAAAAAGCCCCGCCACCGTGGTGCGCTGAACCGCCGTAGGTATCGACAATAATCTTGCGCCCGGTCAGCCCACAGTCGCCGTAGGGTCCACCGATCACAAATCGGCCAGTCGGATTGACCAGAAACCGGGTATCTGCTGTGATCATTTGTTCGGGGAGCACCGGTTTGATGATTTCCTCAATCACGGCCTCGCTCAAAGCCGCATGGTCGACGTCCTCGCTGTGTTGTGTCGACAGGACGACGGTATCGATGGAGACCGGTTTGCCATCCTCGTAGCGCACCGAAACCTGACTTTTGGCGTCGGGCCGTAACCAGGAAAGTCCGCCGCTCCTGCGGACTTCGGCCTGGCGTTTGACCAG
>CAYSMI010000202.1:0-2755 GCA_964432165.1 uncultured Acidiferrobacter sp. | reverse complement strand
CTTCTCAGTCCACTGGAAAGATGCAGCATCCAATCGACCACAAAGTTCACCGCCACAGTAAGGCCGGCAATGGCCGCCGCCGGCAGTAAAGGTGTAATGTCATTGTAATTGATAAGCGTTGCGTTCTCACGGACCATGGATCCCCAGTCAGCCAGGGGCGGCTGGATTCCAAGCCCAAGAAAACTGAGCGCTGCAATAAAGAGGAAGACAAAACAGAAACGCAGGCCGAACTCTGCCAGCAGCGGTGCGGTGATATTGGGCAACACTTCTTTACGGATCACCCAGGCCATGCCCTCACCGCGCAGACGTGCGGCCTCAACGAATTCCATGACCACCACATTCATCGCGGCAGAACGGGCGATACGGAACACCCGGGTACTGTCCAGCAATGCGATGATGATCACCAAAGACGGGATTGAGGTCCCGAACACGGTGAGCAGTAACAGCGCGAAGACCAGGGACGGGATCGCCATCAGGATGTCCACCAGCCGGCCGATCAGCATGTCATAGGTCCCGCCCAGTATTGCGGCCAGCATGCCCAACGTCCCTCCCACAACAAACGCAAGCGCCACTGTCAGGAACGCAATGCCGATGGTGTTTCGTGCCCCATAAATCAGCCGGGTCAGCATATCCCGGCCGATGTTGTCGGTGCCGAATACAAACTCATCCGACCAGAGCTCATAAGACGACCCGACAATCGCCGTCTCCGCGTACGGTGCGAGCAACGGTGCAAACAATGCAACAAAGGCATAGGCCAGAATCGCGAACACGCCGATCTTGGCGCTGAACGGTGCCGACCAAAAAAGCTTGAGCATCTTAGAGGGTTCTCAACGCGGATGCAGTAAGCGCGGGTTGGACACGATTGACACGATGTCTGCCAGCAGATTGAGCAGGATGTAAACCGCCGCAAAGATGATGGCACACGCCTGAACCACAGGAAGATCACGTTTAGCCACGCTGTCCACCAATAGCTGGCCGAGGCCCGGGTAGACAAAGACCACCTCCACCACCACGACTCCTACCACCAGGTAAGCCAGATTAAGGGCGATCACATTCACGATCGGGCCCCAGGCATTCGGCAGGGCATGATGGACAATCACCCGAAACGGCCGTGTCCCTTTAAGGCGCGCCATCTCAATATAAGGACTTGAGAGCAGGTTGATGATTGCCGCACGGGTCATGCGCAGCATATGCGCCAGCACCACCAGCGTGAGGGTCAAGGCGGGCAGAACCGTTCGGAACAACTGATCTCCAAACGTGAGGTCTGTGCTCACATTCGAAATGCCGGGAAATATCCCGGCCTTTACCGAAAGAAACAAGATCAGAATATAGGCGACAAAAAACTCGGGAAACGAGATGGATGTCAGCGTGGTCAAGTTGATTATCCGGTCAAAGATGCTATGTCGATACAGCGCCGCCAGCAAGCCCATAAGCAGCGCCAGCGGGACGGCAATGGCCGCCGCCAACCCGCCTAAGAACAATGTATTGGAAAGGCGCGTGCCGATAAACTCGGAAATGTCCCGCTTGCTCGCCAGGGACTGGCCGAGGTCGCCCGTAAGAATACCGCTAAGCCATTCGAAATACCGGATATGTACGGGCCGGTCCAGCCCGATCTCCTTCCTGAACGCCGCGACGGTCTCGGGCGTCGCAGACTGCCCTAGCATCGCCTGGGTGATATCACCAGGTAACAACTCCACGACAAATGCAATGATCAGTGACACAGCGAACAGTGTCAGCAGTCCCAGGCCTAAACGCTGGAGGACAATTTTTACTAGCGGTGGCACTTGATCACCGTGAAGGATCTGAAATTGGCCATTACAACGGGCCTCATACTCAAAAACCCTGGCGAGGCGTCCGCCCCGCCAGGGTTGATTGGGCTATTTGCAAGCAGTTCTGATCAGGCGAACCACCAGCGCTCTACGGCTTTCATACCGTCGAATTCCCAGTTACCTCCGATCACATCAGGATGACGCACCTTGTCGTTGGTTGCGAAGATATCCTGTAGGAACAGCGGGAGCACTGTGCCGCCATCGTTATGAACGATCTGCTGCATCTCAACATAGATTGCGCGGCGCTTAGTGGGGTCAGTTTCGACCCGCCCCTGCAGAAGCAGGTTATCAAACTCGGCGTTTTTCCAGTATGTGTCATTCCAGGCCGCTTCTCCCCAGTAAACAGTAGAGAACATCATGTTCTCCGTGGGGCGACCTGACCAGTAACACGCCGAAAACGGCTTTTTCATCCAAACGTTCGACCAGTAACCGTCGTCCGGCTCGCGAACAACCTCAATATTGATCCCAGCCGGTCGCGCGGTCTCTGCCATCAACTGCCCGGCATCGATCGAGCCACCGAAGCCTGTCTCTGCTGCATGAAACTTGACATCCAGGCTGTCAAAACCGGCCTTTTTAAGGTGATGCTTGGCTTTGTCCGGATCGTAACCTCGCTGGGGCAGTTCATCGGTCGTGGCACGATAGACATTGGCCGGGCCAATGGGGTTATCGTTGCCCAGTTCACCGTATCCACGTGCAACCACTTTGAGCCACTGCTCCCGGTCGACGATGTACTTCAAGGCTGTCCGGACATCATTGTTGTCAAATGGTGCGACGTTGGTCAGCATCGGCAACGTGATCTGCTTGTTGCCTTTGGTGACATCCACCACGATGCCCGACTGACGCTTAAGCAGGTCCGCGGTCTTGGGCGCCACGTTGTTCATGATGTCAATCTCACCAGTCCGCAACGCGTTTTCCCGGGCAGCCGA
>CAYSMI010000201.1:0-2764 GCA_964432165.1 uncultured Acidiferrobacter sp. | reverse complement strand
GGCACAAAAAAGTCGCTCCACAGCGGCTTGTCCGGATCCACGCGATAAACACTGAAGTCCGTCACACCCTCCGCAGACAGCAGCACATCATCGATGCAGAATTGTCCGGTGAATTCGCTGGCGTCCTTGGACAGGATCACCGCCGCCGCATCGGCCATGATCTCAGGCTTGCGGCAGTGGGGGAAAGCAAGGTTACCCGCCACCACATTACTGATCGCCGCGGTTGCAATTATAGAATGCGGCCACAGTGCGTTGACGCCAATCCCCCGGGATTTGAACTCTCCGGCCATGCCCAACACACACTGGCTCATCCCGAACTTGGACATAGTGTAGGCAACTGTCGGCGAGAACCATTTGGCCTGCATATCAAGCGGTGGGGAGATATTGAGAATATGCGGGTTGCTGCCCTTTTCAAGATGGGGCAGGCACTCCTTTGATAGCATGAACGTCGCACGGACATTGACGGCAAACATGAGATCAAACCGTTTCATCTCGGTTTTGCCGGTCGGGGTCAGGGAAATCGCACTGGCATTGTTGATGCAGATATCCAGCCCGCCGAAAGCGTCGGCTGCCTGGCTGACGGCCGCTTTGACCTGATCTTCATCACGCACATCGGTCACAATCGGCAGGGCCCTGCCGCCTGCCTGTTCGATCTCTTCAGCTGCCGTGTAGATCGTCCCCGGCAGTTTGGGATGCGGTTCAGCCGTTTTGGCCAAAATCGCAATGCTGCAACCGTCGGCCGCCAAACGCTTGGCAATCGCAAAACCGATGCCGCGGCTGCCCCCGGAGATGATTGCGCGCTTACCCTCTAACGATGTCATCAGCAACTCCTTTGGTCAGTTTGAAGAATTTATGTTCAGTCCGTGGGTCTGCAACCTTACGCAAAACCGCTGCCCCGTGACTGCCGGACGGTGACGGAAAAGGCCGACGTAAATCGGGCAGCAGGCGTGCAAACGCGTTTTGGGTATGAAAATCGAGCTCGACCGAGGTTTTCGGGCCACGCGTGCCGTAAGCGTAGTCGTTTGTGCGGCGTCTGGCGCAGTTCGCAGGCTTCATTGCTGGTCGAGGTAATCAACCGCCATCGCCTTGGCGCCCGGAGGAGCGCGTGATGGTTACCAGGCCCTGCTCGGGCCGCACCTCGACCTGGTCACCGGTCCTGATCAGGCGGGTTACGTCACCGTCGGCGAAGCGGTCGCACATCGCCATGTCGGCAAGCGCCGCCCCCTGTGCCAGTATCGGGTTTACGTTGTTGAACAGGATCGCCTTTGGCGCGACGCCGCGCGACTTCATTTCATGCAGCATCCAGGCGGAAGCCACGCCGCCCTTGGCGGTATTGAAGACCATGATCTTGCCGACGTAACTCTGTCCGGCCAGCTTGTGCTGCGGACGCGAAAATATCCCGGCGATGCGGTCGAGATCGTAGCGCGCGGAAAAATTATCGTCAGTGACGAGGGCTTCACCGCTGACCACGGGCCCGACCCCGAGGTGACACCTGAGTTCTATCGTCTCCATCACAAAACCTCCCCGGCGATCGCCGAGGCGACGCAGTTTTCCATGCTCGACAGGGTCGGTTGGTAACCGTAACCGCCGATGATGTTGACCAGTTTGACTGAATTGGTCATGAGCCGTTGCCAGCCGTTGGCCTGTGCCATTTCGCGTGCGTAACTCTGGTAGAAACACATGCCTTCGAGTACCAGCGCGCCGGAGGCCTCTATACGCTCGACCAGTCCCAGGCGCCGCGCATCCGCCGCGACCACCGGGCTGGTAACCGCGAGCAGGCTGGTGTCCCTGTGCACTTTCCTGCCATCGAGCAATTCGGCCAGCGACTGCATTTCCAGCAGCGATAACTGCGGCGCCGAAAAGACCACCACGTCTACTTTTTCACCTTTGCCGCCGTAACGCGCCAAAAATTTTTCCAAGTCCGAATGCGTAACGCTTTCGGCCTCCAGGCGCGAGGTATCACAAACCGCATCCAGCGTCGGGGCTTCCGGCGTGACGCCGACCACGTGGAACAGGGGCACCGAACCGTAGCTCGCCATCGCCGCTCCCATGTGCTTCATTTCATCTGAGCCAGGCGGCGAGTCGATCCCTTCGATCACCGGGACCTCCCAGTAAGAGCCCACACGCGCGCCGACAATGCCGCCGAGAACGCCCCAGTCGGACAGATGTTGCGGTTCGAATTCGACCCGGTACCGCCGCGTTGCCCTACGGTTGCGATCGAGGTGCAGCCCGTAGCGCGGGGTGCGTCCGGTGAGCCCGGCAGCGAGTGCCGACGGCCCGCCTTCGAAGTTGGAACAGGCGCCGAGCACACTGTTGCAGTAGATCACCACGCCGGTATCGCCGAAAGCGAGGTGTTCTCCACGCAGCGGCGGCATGATGGTCTGGTAATTGATGCAGGTATTGGTCATGAGAATACCCATGGCCTCGAAGGCATCGATGGCGCGTTGTTCGAGAGACGCCATCTGCTCGGTCTGCCCGAGGCGCCGGTAATGGCAGAAATCGATACCGCGCGGATCGGTGATCATCGGGATACGTACCTGGCGCTCTTGTTGCGGGTGAGCCGCGAGGTCCTCGATGAACTCGACCCCCGCTTCGCCCAGCGACTCAGTATCGGCCATGATGTGCGCCTGGGTTACCGGGACTAGGTCGGGCGCGTCGAAAAAACGCCCGACACGGATCATGTGTTCGATCGCCCAGCGGCGCGGTTCGCCGAACTCGCCGTTCTGCATGGCCTTTTCTTCTTCGTTCAGTTTCATCTCGTCCA
>CAYSMI010000200.1:0-2765 GCA_964432165.1 uncultured Acidiferrobacter sp. | reverse complement strand
CCGGGCCGCTTGCCTCGAACTTGGCCATCGGTGTCATCTCAAAAAGCCCCACGGATTCACGCACCGCCCGGCACTCGGCGCCGACATGGGGCATAGAGTTGAAACGTCGGTAACTCCAGATATCCCGGGCTTCGGCACCTTCAGGCGCAAACCACAGGGGAATCTCCCATCCGTATACCGCACCCCAGACGGCACCGGCAGCACTCAGCCGGTCGTAGCAGGGCATCATTTTGGCGCGCCGGGCCGCGGGCCATTCGTATCCGGGATAGTGAACGCCGAAGTTGTGACCGAACGCTTCTTTATTCTTGTGACCGGTGTAGACCTTGTTGGCATAGCTCCCGAACCGCCTTGGATCCACTTCACCGAGATCGATATGCGGCTCACCATCGACAATCCAGTTGACCAGTTCTGACCCCAGGCCGCCGCCCATCAGAAGGCCGCCGGTGAAACTTTCGGCCAGCCACAGGTTGTGCTTGCCCCACGCCGGACCACACAGCGGAAGGTTGTCAGGAGAGGTGCAGATCGGCCCGCGCACGTTCGCCTGGATGCCGACCTCTCCCAGCACCGGAACGAGCTCGAGCGCCGCCGCCCAGTTGTCCTCGACCGCTTCCATGTTCTCGGGCAGCAGATCGGCGCCGAACCATTCAGGAACACCATCGCGTGCGAAGTGTTCAAGATTTCCCGGGCGCTCGTAAGGGCCGAACATGAGCCCGTCGCGCTCCTCGCGGACATAGCCGTTGATCGCTTCGTTACGTAGCACCGGCATCTCTGGGAGCCCTTGATCTTTGCGTTCGCGGACCTGGGGCACGGTCTCGGTCACCCAGTACTGGTGCAGGATCGGAAAGCAGGGCAGTTCCATACCGAGCATTCTTGCGGTCTGCTGGACATAGTTACCCGTCGCGGTGACCACGTGCTCACAGACAATCTCACCCTGGCTGGTGCTGACCTTCCACTCGCCCGAGGGCAGCATTTCGATGGCATTGACCTGGGTCTTGAGATAAATATTAGCGCCGAGCTGTTTCGCTCCCTTGGCGAGGGCCTGGGTGACATCGGCTGGCGCGATGTGACCGTCATCCGGGTTGTAGACCGCTCCCAGCAGGTTGGGACTGCGCTGCATCAGCGGCCACAAATCGACGGCCTGCTCGGGGGTGAGCATCTCGGCCCGTACGCCCTGCGTCTGGGCAATCGAGGCGTAATTGAGGTACTCGTCCATACGATCAGCCGATTCAGCGATCCGCAGCTGGCCGCATTTGTGCCAGCCGATATCTTGTCCGGTCTCTGCCTCAAGCCCCTCGTAAAGATCAATGGTTTTCTGGATCAGTCGGCCGAACTTGTAAGAGAAAGAATAGACCGGGATCAATCCGGCGGCATGCCATGTGGAACCCGCGGTCAGTTCCGTCCGCTCAACAAGGCATACATCGGTCCAGCCGCGATGCGCCAGGCTGTAAAGAATATTGGCGCCAACGCATCCGCCTCCGACGACAACGACCCGTGCATGTGATTGCATAACGTCTACCTCTTTTTCAACAAGTTCAGTAAGTGGCGGCGGCGGTGATCGGCTAACAGCCCGGGGTTCGAGTCTACGGCAGCGGCAGCTGGGCGAGCCGGCCGCCGTCAATGGTGTAGACCTGGCCGGTGACAAACGAAGCCTCATCGGACACCAGCCAGGCAACGAGCGCCGCCACTTCCTCCGGTTTGCCGGTACGCCTCAGTGGGTGAATTCCCCCGATCTGTTCCCTGAAAGCTTTCGGGTCGGCCATCGATTCGATAAATTCCTCGTTGAGCTCGGTGTCGATCCAGCCCGGAGCAATGGCATTGCAGCGGATGCCCTGTGGTCCGGCATCGACCGCCACCGCTCTGGTCAGGGCATGCAGACCTGCCTTGGAGGCGCAGTAGGCTGCGTGCTGCGGATTGGATCCCAGCCCCTCGATTGAGCCGACGTTAACAATCACGCCATTCCCCTTGAGATAAGGCGTGGCATGCTTGATCAACAGAAAAGGTGCCGTGAGGTTCACGTTGAGCGTGCGGTTCCAGTCTTGAAGTGACATCTCTTCGACTGTGTTTTCCAGCATGATCCCGGCATTATTGATGAGTGCATCCAGACGGTCATGGCGATCGATTACCTGCTGAATGACTTTCTTTGGTGTTTCGGGATCTGCAAAGTCCGCTTCGATGCTGAAGAAATCCGCGGCCGGCGAACGCTGCGCGGTAATGACCTCATAACCCGTCTGTGAAAGTTTTTGAGCGCAGGCAAGACCGATCCCGCTTCGGCCCCCGGTGACGAGTGCGACCTTGTCCATATCCTAATAAACGGCTTTGCCGCCGTTGACTTCAACTAAAGTGCCGCAGATATAGCGGGCATTCTCTGACGCAAGAAAGACCACGACATCAGCGATCTCCTGCGGTTGTGCAATGTGTCCCAAAGGTACGGAGGCATCCAAAGACGTGATCGCCGTATCGGGATCGATTCCCCGAGCCTCAAAGCCCGAGCGCAGCATCGGTGTGTCCACCTCATTGGGGCAGACTGCGTTGATCCTGATGCCCTGATGTGCATGATCGTGCCCCAGACACTGTGTCATTGATGCGACAGCCGCCTTGGACATGCAGTAGAGCGGATGATTGGGCCCCGGGTGTACGCCCCAGCAGGAGGCGATATTGACGATGGCGCCACCGCCTGCCTCAGCCAGAATCGGGATGGCCGCACGGCAGATCCGAAACGGTGCCTCGACGTTGACGGCGAAGGAAACGGCGTAGTCCTCATCCGT
>CAYSMI010000199.1:0-2772 GCA_964432165.1 uncultured Acidiferrobacter sp. | reverse complement strand
GGCCGGGTTGCGCTCAAGGTCGCGGCCTGGTCCATCTCACTCTCATTGCTTGGAGGGGTGTTGCTGGGCATGCTCGCCGGATATGGACCCCGCTGGCTGGATAACCTGCTTATTCTGATATTTGACGCGGTTCGGTCATTTCCGACGATTATGTTCGCTCTGGCCATCATTACGCTGACCGGTCCAAGTATCAACATGGTGATCATGGTCATTGTGATCACGTCGATTCCGGTTTATGCGCGCATTGTTCGCGCGCAGACGATGGCGCTTCGGGAAAGCGAGTTTGTACTGGCAGCCCGTTCTGTCGGTACGGGGTGGTTCCGGATGCTCTATCTGCATATCCTGCCGAACGTCATTGGACCCCTATTGATCCTGGCAAGCATGGATATCCCCGTGGTGGTGACCATCGAATCCGGGTTGAGTTTTCTCGGGCTCGGAGTGCGTCCCCCGACTGCAAGCTGGGGGACCGTGCTGGCCGACGGCTATGCCTATGTGAGGAATACCCCGTGGCTGCTGGTAGCAGGTGGTGTGCCGCTCGTCCTGACCACGCTCGGCTTTACGTTTATGGGCGAAGCCCTGCGGGATGTCTTCGATCCTACTTTGAAGAAGCGGGACTGATTCCAATGGCGCCTGTACTTTCGGTCAACAATCTGTCCATCGACTTTCTCACCTCGGGCGGGCCGGTTCATGCATTGCGTGAGGTCAATCTCAGCGTCCCGCAGAAAAGCATCGTGGGCATCGTCGGTGAGAGCGGCTCGGGCAAAAGCACGGTTGTGTCGGCGGTTATGCGGCTTTTGGCGAACAACGCCGAGGTCCGCACCGGGGAGATCAAGTTCGAGGGCCGCGATATCC
Organism: uncultured Acidiferrobacter sp.; assembly: GCA_964432165.1. Classification (GTDB taxonomy): domain Bacteria; phylum Pseudomonadota; class Gammaproteobacteria; order Arenicellales; family UBA868; genus UBA868. Next base: position 1,920 of record CAYSMI010000199.1, on the reverse strand, counting down.
TGGCAATGAGCGAAAGCGAGCTCCGCGCGCTGCGCGGTGAAGAGATTGCGATGGTGTTTCAGGATCCGATGACAGCGCAGACGCCGGTTTTGTCCATCGGCCAGCAGATGATCGATATCCAGTATCGACGATCGCTCTCAAAAAAGGAAAAGCGCCAGAAGGCAATCGACATGCTGGCCCGTGTTGGGATCCCTGACCCCGGTGAGCGGATGGATCAGTATCCCCATCAATTCAGCGGAGGTATGCGCCAGCGTATCTCTATTGCGATGTCGCTTATGATGAACCCGAAACTGCTGATTGCGGATGAGCCTACGACAGCCTTAGACGTCACCCTGGAAGCGCAGATCATTCACCTCTTCAGGGAGCTGAGAAAATCATTCGACGGGTCGATTATTGTCGTCTCGCATAACCTCGGCCTGATCGCTGAACTCTGTGACGAGGTAGTGGTCATGTACGCGGGCGAGGTGGTTGAGAGGGCAACGGTCGATGAGATCTTTAACCGGGCGGCCCATCCCTATACCCAGGCATTACTTGATTGTGATCCGGCCCGACTCGGCGAGCTGACCGAAAAACTCCCGACCATTACGGGCGATGTCCCCGACCTTCAGGACATCCCGGCGGGTTGTATCTTTGCCTCGCGATGCGATCAGAAACTGCAGCGGTGCGCCTCTAAGGGGCCCCCTGTGGTCACGATCACTGAGGCGCACGACGTACGCTGTCATCTCCTCAGCAATGACTGAACTGTTGACCATTTCAGGGCTGGGCGTTCGTTTTCGAGCGTTATCGCCCCTTGCCGCAATGCTGCAAAACGTGAGCGATCCCTGGCTGGATGCCGTCCTCGATGTTTCCCTAAGCGTAGGATCCGGAGAGACGGTAGCGCTCGTTGGTGAAAGCGGTTCGGGAAAGACCACCCTCGGCCGGTCTGTCATGGGTCTCGTGCGTCCACAAAAGGGCAGTATCCAGTTTGAAGGTACCGAACTGTGTGGTCTAAGCGAAGCGGCCTACAAACCCGTGAGAAGAAACATAGCGATGATGTTTCAGGACCCGGTTGCCTCTTTGAGCCGGCGAAGAAGTATCAAAGCGCAAATATCCGAACCCTTCAAGGTGCACGGTATACCCGTCGATGACGACGAGACGGCTCGCCTGATGGAGCTGGTCGGCTTAAATCACTCCTTCAAAAACCGGTTTCCCCATGAGTTGTCGGGCGGACAGGCGAGAAGGGTCGGCGTGGCGCGTGCCCTGACGCTGTCACCCAAGCTCATCATCGCCGATGAGCCTACAGCCGGACTCGATGTGTCGGTGCAGGGCGAGATTCTCAACCTGATGCGGGACTTGCAGCGACAACTTGGGATCAGCTATTTGATCGTGACCCATAACCTTCCGGTGGTGCGCCACATTAGTGACCGGATTGCGGTGATGTATCTTGGCCGGCTGCTGGAGCAGGGTGATACCCGGTCGATTTTCAAGAGTCCGGCCCATCCCTATACCCGGGTCCTCCTCGACGCGGTCCCCCAGCCCGACCCGGCCAAACGTCGAGAACTTGCCTCGATCGAAGGTGAAGTGCCAAGCCTGCGTGACCGTCCCGCAGGCTGTGAATTTCACCCCCGCTGTAAGTTCAGGCAGGAGCGCTGCCTTTCCGAATCCCCAGAATCGCGGCCGCTTGCCGATGGACGTATTGTCCGGTGCCATTTTCCTCTGGAAGGAGGATAAGCAAAATGCATCGACTAATCTTGCAGATGCCGTTTTCACCAAGGATCCCGTCATGCTACTGAAAAACGCCAATATCTATGATGTTCGGAAAGGCGCCTTCAAGTTGGGCTACCTCTTTATTGAAAACGGTCGCATTGCCGACATGGGGTTTGATGCGCCGGTGCAAAGCGCTGCTGTTGATATGGAAGCGTCGTATGTGTTGCCTGGGTT
>CAYSMI010000198.1:0-2798 GCA_964432165.1 uncultured Acidiferrobacter sp. | reverse complement strand
TTGAGCCCCAGGGCCCTGATCTCCTTTTCCAAAACATTGAATGATTCAGGTACAGACGCTTCCATTCGATGATCACCTCTGACGAGGTTTTCATACATCTTGGTCCGGCCTCCCACATCATCCGATTTCACCGTCAGCATCTCCTGGAGGGTATAGGACGCACCGTAGGCTTCCAACGCCCATACCTCCATCTCACCGAAGCGCTGACCGCCGAACTGTGCTTTACCACCGAGCGGCTGCTGTGTGATCAGGCTGTACGGACCGGTGGAACGCGCATGCATCTTGTCGTCCACCAGGTGGTTGAGTTTCAGCATATACATGTAGCCGACCGTGACCTCACGGTCGAATGGCTGTCCAGTGCGCCCATCGACCAGGCTGGCCTGCCCGCTCTGGGGGAGGTCCGCGATCTTCAGCCACTCCTTGATCTCCGCCTCGTTGGCGCCGTCAAACACGGGGGTCGCGATCGGTACCCCGCCGCGAAGGTTGTTCGCGAGTTCCGTTATTTCATCATCGGACAACGCGGCCACATCCTCGTGGTTACGGCCGGTGCCGTAGATCTTCCCAAGCTGCTGTCTCAGTTTCGACGCATCGGAACCTGCATCCAACATCTCGCTGATCTGCCGACCGAGGTGGCGCGCAGCCCACCCCAGGTGACACTCCAGAACCTGGCCGACGTTCATTCGCGAGGGCACTCCCAGCGGATTCAGTACGATGTCGACCGTGGTGCCATCCTCCATGTATGGCATGTCTTCAATCGGCACGATCTTGGAAATGACGCCCTTGTTTCCGTGCCGGCCGGCCATTTTGTCGCCGGGCTGAAGCCGGCGCTTGACCGCGACAAACACCTTGACCATCTTCAGCACACCGGCGGGCAGGTCATCGCCCGCCTCGAGTTTGCCGCGCTTCTCATCGTAAAGGTCATCGAACTTTTTCGACTGTGCACTGAGCTGCGCACGGATCTGTTCCAGCGTGGTGTTGGTCGCTTCATCCCGAAGGCGCACCTCAAACCACTTGTCCCTAGGCAGAGTCTGCAGGTACGGCCGGGTGATCTTGCCCCCCGCTTTCAGCTCACCCGGACCGCCTTCCGCGATCTTGCCTGCCAGAAGCCGCTCGATCCGGTCGTAGGCATCGTTCTCGACGATCTGGTACTGGTCCTGGAGATCTTTCTTGATCCGGTCGAGCTCCGATGCCTCGATCGACAAAGCGCGCGTGTCTTTTTCAATACCATCACGGGTGAAGACCTGCACATCGATCACCGTCCCTGACATACCCGAAGGCATGCGCAGCGAAGTATCCTTGACGTCGGAGGCCTTCTCGCCAAATATCGCCCGCAGCAGTTTCTCCTCCGGTGTCAGTTGGGTCTCTCCTTTGGGGGTGACCTTGCCCACCAGAATGTCGCCTGGATTCACTTCCGCTCCGATATAAACGATTCCCGATTCATCAAGACGTGCCAGCGCAGACTCGCTCACGTTCGGAATGTCGCGGCTAACATCATCGGAGCCCAACTTGGTGTCCCGGGCGGTACAGGTCAGTTCCTCAATGTGGATCGAGGTATACACATCGTCCTGCACGAGACGTTCCGAGATCAGGATGGAATCCTCGAAGTTGTATCCGTTCCAGGGCATGAAAGCGACCAGGATATTCCGGCCAAGCGCAAGTTCGCCCAGGTCGGTAGAAGGACCATCTGCCAGAACATCTCCTGCGGCGATTTCATCGCCAACGGAGACCAGGGGTCGCTGGTTGATGGTGGTATTCTGGTTGGATCGGGTGTACTTCACGAGGTTATAGATGTCGACACCGGAATCGCCGGATTCGACCTCTTTGTCATTCACCTTGACGACGATCCGGGACGCATCTACTGCGTTCACCACGCCACCGCGGCTTGCGACCACAACCACCCCTGAGTCCGAAGCCACCTTGCGCTCGATACCGGTTCCCACCAGCGGCTTTTCGCTGCGCAAGGTGGGCACTGCCTGGCGCTGCATGTTCGAGCCCATCAAAGCACGGTTGGCATCGTCGTGCTCAAGGAATGGAATCAGCGCTGCTGCCACAGAAACGATCTGCGAGGGCGCAACGTCCATGAACTCCACACTCTCGGGGCTCGACAGGGTGAATTCATTTCGATACCGGCAGGAAATCAGTTCATCGGCCAACTCACCCTTGCTGTTCAGCCGGGCATTCGCCTGGGCGATCACGTATCCACCTTCTTCGATCGCCGAGAGGTAGACCGCCTCATCGGTCACCTTCCGGTTGACCACCTTGCGGTACGGTGTCTCCAGAAAGCCGTATTCGTTCGTCCTCGCGAAGAGAGCGAGCGAGTTGATCAGACCGATGTTCGGGCCTTCAGGCGTCTCGATGGGGCAGACACGGCCGTAATGGGTGGGATGGACATCGCGTACCTCAAAGCCCGCGCGTTCGCGGGTCAGGCCACCTGGGCCTAAGGCCGAAACACGGCGTTTATGGGTCACTTCCGAGAGCGGATTGGTCTGGTCCATAAACTGGGACAACTGACTGGATCCAAAGAATTCCTTGATCACCGCCGAGACCGGCTTGGCGTTAATCAGATCCTGCGGGGTCAGGTTTTCGGATTCCGCCATGGAAAGACGCTCTTTCACCGCCCGCTCCACGCGGACCAGTCCGATGCGGAACTGGTTTTCCACCAGTTCACCGACAGAGCGGACCCGCCGGTTACCCAGGTTATCGATATCGTCGGTTCCACCATTACCGTTTTTCAGCTCCACCAGGGTGCGCATGACGTCAATGATGTCCTGCTGGCTGAGAATGCCCGGCCCCTCATC
>CAYSMI010000197.1:0-2805 GCA_964432165.1 uncultured Acidiferrobacter sp. | reverse complement strand
CGCCGGGTCAGGGGGCTGAGTCCTTGGCCGTCCACCTAGGTCTCCCGGCTTTCAAAATCGATCCGCGGATCGACGATGGTATAGGTGAGATCCCCCAGCAGGCTCATCACGAGGCCCAGCAGCGAGAAGAAAAACAGCGTACCGAACATCACCGGGTAATCCCGGGCAAAGGCCGCCTCGAAGCCGAGCAGGCCAAGGCCGTCCAGCGAGAAAATGATTTCGATCAGCAGCGAGCCGGTGAAGAGGATACCAATGAAGGCGCTCGGAAAACCCGCAATCACAATGAGCATCGCGTTGCGAAAGACATGGCCGTAGAGCACCCGTCGCTCGCTTAAGCCCTTGGCCCGCGCGGTCAGCACATACTGCTGGTTGATCTGATCGAGAAAGGAGTTTTTGGTCAGCATGGTGAGTGTGGCAAAGCCGCCGATCGTCATTGCCAGGACCGGTAGGGCGATGTGCCAGAAGTAATCCAGGATGCGTGACGGCCAGGACAGCGTTTCCCAGTTTTCCGAGGTCAGTCCGGAGAGGGGGAACCAGTCGAGATAACTGCCTCCGGCGAAGACCACCAGCAGGAAGACAGCAAAGAGAAAACTCGGGATGGCAGTCCCGATGACCACCAGCACGCTGGTCCAGACATCGAAGCGGCTGCCGTCACGGACCGCCTTGGTGATGCCCAGCGGAATCGAGATCAGGTACACCAGCAGCGTCGTCCAGATGCCGAGCGAGATGGATACCGGCATCTTGTCCAGCACCAGGTCAACCACCGCGCGGTCGCGGTAGAAACTCTCACCAAAGTCGAACATCAGGTACTGCTTCATCATGGTAATGAAGCGCACATGCAGGGGTTTGTCGAAGCCAAAGCGTGCTTCGAGCTCGGCAATGAAATCCGGATCAAGACCCTGGGCGCCGCGGTATTTACCGCCGAAGGTATCGCTGCCGGTGCTCGAGAGGGTTTCGCTCGTGCCGGTGCGCGTGACCCGTTCGGTGATGTCTGCCCCGACGCCGGTCAGCTGCGAGATGATCTGTTCGACCGGGCCGCCGGGGGCGACCTGGATGATCACGAAGTTGATCACCATGATCGCGAACAGGGTGGGGATCATCAGCAGCAGTCTGCGGACGATGTAAGTGCTCATGATCGGGGCAAACGGGGGGGGGTTACTGGCGGTCCTGTTCCAGCGTGGCGGCACGCTCGGCATCAAACCACCAGCGGTCGGTCATCACGCCGGTGCGTACCGGCATCTTGGGCATGCCGAATTTGTCCCAGTAGAGCACACGGTCGGCGCGGATGTGCCAGTGGGGGACAACATAGTGACCCCACAGCAGTACCCGGTCGAGTGCCCGGGTCCGCTGGTTGAGCTGTTCGCGGGATTCCGAGCGCAGCATCAGGCCGATCAGTTCATCCACCACCGGATCGCGTACGCCGGCAAGGTTGCGGCTGCCCTGAGAGTCGGCGGCGGCCTGACTCCAGTATTCATATTGTTCGTTGCCGGGTGTTTCGCTCTGGCCCCAGACCCACACCATCATGTCAAAGTCGAACTGGCGGAAACGGTTGATGTACTGGTTCTCATCGACCAGGCGGACCTTGGCTTCGATTCCGAGTCGTTTCAGATTGCGCACGTAGGGCAGCGCGATGCGCTCAAACGCCGGGGTCACCAGCAGAATCTCAAAGCGGAAGGGCTCGCCCGTAGCGGCGTTCACGAGTCTCAGATCCTTTACCACCCAGCCCGCGTCCTTCAGCAGCATATTTGCGCGGCGCAGGTTATCGCGCAGCCAGCCGCTGCCATCCGTGACGGGCGGCGTGTAGGCATCGCCGAAAACCGAATCCGGCACTTTTCCGCGGAACGGCTCCAGCACCGCAAGTTCTTCACCCTGGGGCTTGCCCCGGGCAGCAAGGTCTGAATTGGAAAAATAACTGCCGGTCCGGGTGTACTGTCCGTTAAAGAGGTTGCGGTTGGTCCATTCAAAATCAAAGGCCAGGGTGAGCGCTTCGCGTACCCGGGGGTCGGCAAACTGTTCACGCCGGGTGTTCATGACAAAGGCCTGCATGCCGGTTGGCATCCGGTGTGGTACCAGTTCCTTTTTCAGCCAGCCTTTCTCTACCACGGCGACGTTATAGTCCTCCGCCCAGGCTTTCGCCTGGTTCTCCAGCCGAAAATCAATGTCACCCGCCTTGAGGGCCAGACGGATCGGTGTCGCATCGCGAAAAAAAACAGTCCGGATGGCATCAAAATTGTTGAGCCCCTGCCGTACCGCAAGGTCTTTGCCCCAGTAGTTCTCGACGCGTTGGCGCACCGTGAACCGGCCCGCTTCAAAATCGGTGATCTGGTAGGGTCCGCTGCCGAGCGGCGGGTCCAAGGTCGTTGCAGCAAAATCCCGGGTAGCCCAGTAGTGTTTGGGCAGAATCGGCAGCTGGCCGACAATCAGCGGCAGCTCGCGGTTATCGGATTCGCTGAAAGTAAAACGCACCCGTGCGGCGTCTAGTGCTTCCACCGAGGCGACGGCGCCATAATAAAAGCGGTACTGTGGGTTACCCTGGCTGACCAGCGTTTCGAAGGACCACGCCACATCCTCGGCGGTGATCGGCGTGCCATCGTGCCAGCGCGCCTCGGGGCGAATATGAAAGATCACCCAGGCGCGGTCACGGGGCCATTCAACCTGTTCGGCGATCAGCCCGTAGCCGGTAAACGGCTCGTCGGCGCTCGTGATCAGCAGTGTCTCTACCGCACCCGTGCTGACCGCGTTACCCTTGGGGATGAACGGGTGAAAACTGTCAAAGCTGCCCTGGGACGCAAGCCGTAGACTTCC
>CAYSMI010000196.1:0-2857 GCA_964432165.1 uncultured Acidiferrobacter sp. | reverse complement strand
CACGAATGCCGAAACTCCAGTCCTCCATCATGTAGCGCGGGTTCGCCAGCGTGGTATAGGGGAAGGCCTGGCCGATGATGCCCACAGGAATGCCGTTCATCTCCCGAATCGTGTAGGGCTTGAACACCTGCCCGGACTCTTCATCGTAAGCCGGCTTGCCGTCGAAGGATGCGTCTTCGGTGAGTATGACATTCTGCGCGAGGAACTCGATCGGAGACAGATGCTCGTCCACAATCTCCCGGACGCGATCCATACCGTAGGTAAATTCCCAATGCCCGGTCATGATGTCCACCCCGAGCAGCTTGCACGCATCGACCATATCCTGGCCATGGGTCCATAGTGCTGTGGCAGACCCCTGCCAGGTGTCGCCTCCGTCCAGCAGGAGACTGTTGGGCCGCGATGCCCTGAGCTGCTTCACCAGCGTCGCCAGATGCGCAAAGCCGCCGACCTTGCCGTACTTCCGGGCCGCGGCTTCAAAGTCCAGGAACGTAAAAGCGTGCGCATTGGCGGACCCGGGCGCGACACCGAAGTGTTTCAGAAAATGCTCACCGACAACGTGTGGCGGTTTGCCGAATGCATCTCCGATACCGATATTGATGCTGGGTTCCCGAAAGTACACCGGCATCAGCTGCGCGTGGCAGTCAGTGAAATGCAGAAGCGACAAATTGCCAAAGGCCGGCAGGTCGTATTCAACCCCCCCGTCACCAAAAACGCGGCTGTTGACCGCCATGCCGGCAGCGCCCGCCATCGCCAGCAGACGCATGAATTCTCTTCGGTTAAGACTCATCTTGATACCTCTTTTTGGGTCATAAAAATTCGCGCTTTGTCATGAGCGCTTACGATCCGGCTATAAAACCGGGCTGTGAGCACCCGCCTCGTCGTCGCACCGCCGGGATTCGCCCCAAGTTCTGTGACAAAAAAACCCGGCCGCTAGGCCAGGTTTTTTGTTTAGCTTCTGCCCCGGGCCGAATGGTGCTTGCCATCCAGCCCCGAGTCACAGGGTCGACTTCCTACTGTCGCTGGCTGGGCACCTTCAGCGGTATGCCGGTATTCATTACGGCTTCATAGAACTCGAGCGCTTTGTACTCCTCGCCCTGTGCCTTGAACGGGTGGGCGCGGACCTGCTTGTTGCAGCCCCCGTATCGACGGTGCATGGTACCCCAGGGCTTGCCCGCAACCTGCCACTTGGTCCGCCATACCGGGAATCCCACGCCATGACCGAGTCCAGCACTCAGCACATCGCCACGCACGCTGTTTCCCGAATTGTGTACATGGCAATCAGCGCAGGAGAAGTTCAGCTGGCCGCGTTTGGCCCAGTAAAACTGGCGGCCTTTTTCGTACCAGGCCTGAGCACCTGGGTCGGAAAAATCCACCGCCACTCTCTCACCGTTGAACTGAGAGCGGTAGTGGGCGACCAGTCGGGCCATTTTGGATCTTTTGACGTTCTTGATGGGATCCTCGCCGTTGGCCTTAAGACATGCATTGATGTCGCCCACGACCGTGCGAAGATCACCGGTCGCCCCATCAAACACCGGGTAGGTGTTGCCTGGCGCCAGATCACAGTCGTTCAGCGACTTGCCGTTTGCAAAGGGCGTATTCCATTCCTCGGCAGCCGTTTCCATCTCGGGCTCGTAGGGCGGAAACTCCATCGCCAGTTCCCAGTTGGCACGACGGTGCTCGTACTGCGGCAGGACATTCACGCCATCCTGGAAGTCCTCGATGGTCAGGCCCGGGAAACGTTTCAGGAAAAAGCCCTGGAAGGCTTCGATGTCCTGTTGAATTTCTGACTCGGAAATCGCCTGAACCGCTGATGCGCTTACCACGGCAAGTCCTGCTGCCAGCGTCAGTGATACCAGTTTCTTCATTTTCTTCTCCTCAGATCGCTGAGCCCGAGCGATGCTCTTGTGCCCGCATCAGCGCGTTGCGTTCTACTTGACAGCCTTTTCCGCACTGTCGCTTTCGCCCTTGTTGTCCGCCCAACTTACGGTAACTGTGTCACCGGATTTCGCGTTCGGGATTGAGATACCGATCAAGGGGTTTTTTGACACACCCGCACCCAGATTAGCCTGGGCGACCGTCTCCCCATTCAACGCAAACTCCATGGTCTGAATGAAGTGGGCCGGCACTTTCTCACCGGTTTTCTTGTCCTTGCGAAGCCCCGTCTCCATGGGGTGTTTTGCAAGCACCATCACCTCGTAGCCCCCGCTCTTGCTTTTCTTGATTTTCATCTTTGTCGATGCCATCACACTTCTCCTGCTTGATTCTGTCGATTTAGCCGCCGCAACCGCCGACCGTTACCTTGATCTCCTGCGAGGCCAGATACACCTTGCCGCCTGCCTTCACATAGCAGTTCACCGGAGAGGTCTGGCCCATTTTGATGCGCGCACTGTATAGACCGCCTGCGCCCGCGACCTGCAGGGAAGTGGTGTAAGGCGAGGGGTTCTTGGTTGTGACGATCGCAATTGCCTCCACGCCCTCCAGGGAAGTCATCACTTTGATCGGAACCACGGCACCATTTTCTGCCTGTAGCGGCGCCTTGATGGAGACCTGGTCACTTTGCTCCACTTCTGAGGTGCCGAAAAACGCGTTCAGTGCATCGGCTTCTGTCTTGGATTCAAACGCCGCCTTCGGCCAGGTTGCCGCAAGCACTCGGGTTGGAGTAAGCATGCCTGCACCAGCGGCAACGGCAAGGGTGCCTGCCGCCAGCGACCCTTTTAGAAATATTCTGCGTTTCATAATTTTTGCCTTCTCTTAATGAATTAATCGGAATGTTGTAAATATTGGTCTCTTTACCCAGGGAAACTTAAGGGCTTGAAGCCGCCTCGAAATCCCTCTATGACCTGAAACTATGACCTGA
>CAYSMI010000195.1:0-2862 GCA_964432165.1 uncultured Acidiferrobacter sp. | reverse complement strand
TGACTACAGCGGCCCGGATCGGCGCCATCTGTTATCTGGATGAGATCGTTGAAGCGCGCCAGGATACCACTGTGGTGATTCACCCCCTGACGGATCACCGCCGTACCCTGCCTTTGGATAAAAAGGGGGAGCAGATCGTTGCGCACCCCGATTTCCAGTTGGTGATTTCCTACAACCCGGGTTACCAGAGTCTGATGAAAGATCTGAAGCAGTCGACCAAGCAGCGCTTCGCGGGCCTCGATTTCGATTATCCCGAGGCCGAACTCGAGGCCACGATTGTGGCTACTGAGGCAGGCGTTGATATCGGGGTTTCGACCAAACTGGTTCAAGTGGCCCATCGTGCACGTAACCTCAAGGGGCACGGACTGGATGAAGGTATCTCGACCCGGCTTCTGGTGTATGCGGGGCAACTGATCGCAAAGGGTGTAGAGCCAATCGCGGCCTGTAGCATGAGCCTGGTCTGCCCGCTGACAGACGACCCCGATATGCGTGACACCCTGGATGCTGCTGTAAATACCTTCTTCGGCTGAGCACGGTGGTGGGTATTCCCCCAGAGTGAGATCAGGGTGAGTTTTTGATGACCATCGATCTCGACAGTTACCGCGCCGTTCTTGAAAAATGCGCTCCCGAGTTGGGAGGCAGTCTGGATGCCCTTCTCAGCGATGCCGCGCGGCAAATGTCGCCGGCGGGACTGCAGATCTACCTCGAGGCGGCAAAAGGTCTTGGTGAATTGGGGCGCAGCCAGGAGTTGGTCGGCTTCTGGCTCGAGCAGATGCCCTCTGTGGTCAAAGAGGTTGGTGAGGATATTCTCCCCGACACCCTTGAGGCCGTCATGAGACTCTCTTCAATGACCTCGGGTAACGTGATCGCACTGCTGGTCGCCACACTGCCGGCCGCGGCCAGACGCCTCGGTGATATTGACCTCGTGCGCCGGTATCTTGAGTTTGTGCATCACCTGTGCGCCAAGGCACCCCGTGGTTTGCGGCCTATGTTGACCCATATCGATGAACTGCTGTCAAAACTCACCCTCGGGGGCTTGCGCCGGTGGGCAGATTTTGGGGCCCGCGCCTATCGGCGGGATCTCGCCAATCTCGCTTCGTACTTTGATCTTGCGACAGCGGACAGCCTTGCCATGCTACGCCAGCAAAGGCGGGGCACGCTGTTTATCGATGTCCAGCGCAAGTTGAATTTCTTCCTGCGGGCATTTTGGGCCCGGGATTTTTTTGTGCGCCCATCGGAGGCGGATATCCCGGGGTTCAGGCCCTTTATCGATGCGGGGGTCTTGCACCTTCCTGATGCGGTTGATGATGCGGGTCCGGTCACAGGGCTTGAGTTGTATCGCGCCTGCGCGGCCCACTGCGCAGCCCATCTTGCCTATACCGATCACGCCCTCAGCGCACAGGAGTTAAGCCAGGCACAGATGTTTTTTATCGGCATCGCCGAGGATGCCCGTGTTGAGTATTGTGCGGCACAGGCATTTCCCGGCCTGGGACGGCTTTGGCGGGCGCTGTTGTCACAAGCGCACCCTGATGAACCCGAACACCCCACGCTGGTTAGCCTTGAGCACATCGCATTGATGATGCGTGATGCTGGGGTTCAGACCGATGATGGGCCCGTGGCCGAAGCCATCAGGGATTTTCACCTGCAGATCGCTCACAACCGTGATAACCCAGAATTTTCATGGCATCTGGGTCTGCGGCTCTACAATCTTTTTGCTGATCGGCGCGAAGTGCCGAGCCTGCGTATTCTAGAAAAGATTCGCATACCTTACCGCGATGACAACCGGATTATCTGGGAGCGTGATGCCCGGGCCTTCAGTGAAGGCGGACATCTTCGTGATCAGGCACCGGCTCAAGTGCGCCGCAACGTGTCGGTGATAGAAATGGCGAACGAAATAGACTGCGAGTTCGCCGGAGACGACGCCCAGGAGATCTGGCGCCTGTCCACACCATTCTGGCTCGACCAGGAGGCATGCACCATTAACGAGCGGGAGGGGAGTGAGCCTGTTTCGGATCCCGTTCACTACCCGGAGTGGGATTATCAGGTGCAATTGCTGCGCCCTGACTGGGCTACGGTTTATGAACGGCGCCAGCCGCTAGGTCTGCCCGGTGAGATCGATGCGATTCTGACCAAGCACCGCCCCGTAACGGCAAAAATTCGCAAGATCATCGATCTGTTGCAGCCCGAAGGGGTAGCCCGTGAGCGGAATATGGAGGACGGCGACGACATTGATCTTAATGCCGCTGTGGATGCGATGATCTCGATTCGAAGAGGCGAGACACCCAATCCCCGGGTTACGATGCGACATACCGTAAAACACCGGGATCTTGCCATCGTCGTATTGCTCGATTTATCAGAATCCACGGGAGACCTGGTGAAGGAGAGTGGCCAGAGCGTTCTAGAACTGACCCGCGAGGCGTGCGCGCTGGTGGCGACTGCCATTACCGGAGTGGGTGATGCTTTTGCGATCCATGGATTTGCCTCCGATGGACGGCACGATGTGCGCTATTTTCGCTTCAAGGATTTTGATGAGCGCTTTGATGACCGGGTGAAAGCACGTCTTGCCGGCATGTCCGGTGGGTTATCCACGCGAATGGGTGCTGCGATGCGCCATGCCGGTTCGCACCTCAAGCGCCAGAGTGAAACGCGTAAACTGATTCTGCTGGTGACGGATGGTGAGCCCGCTGATATAGACGAGCGCGATCCCCAACACCTGCGCCAGGACACTCGCAAAGCAGTCGAGGATCTGGAGCGCCAGGGAATACAAAGCTATTGCCTGACCCTGGATCCCAATGCAGATGATTATGTCCGCCGGATCTTTGGAACCGGTCGCTATACGATTGTCGATAAAGTCACTCGACT
>CAYSMI010000194.1:0-2880 GCA_964432165.1 uncultured Acidiferrobacter sp. | reverse complement strand
AGTTTCAAGAAGCTGCTAGTGAAACCAACGCGGAGGTACCCCATTCCGAGGTATCCTCAACTACGACTGTTAAGAGGCCGGTCGCATGAAAGAGTTCAACTTTCTCCAAAGATTTAAGCGGGGCGTGTGGAACTAGGAGTAGCGGATCACGTATAGATGTTCCTGGACTCTTGACTTACCTGTGATCTCCGTCCGGCAGATCACCCTCTATCTTGTCGATTCCCGATAATGGCTGGCCCGCAGGGTGGTATCGGCTGGAGTTCGTTTTGACGGCGGAGACCTAACCGTCGTAGGTGATTCTGCCTTCCTCTCGATGCCACAAGCGGTATAGGTGACGTTTCTTTTTGGGATCATCGCTGTCGGTAAAGTCTGAGCGATAGTGGCCGAGTTCGTGGTTGTTGAGATATTGAACTTGACCCCGCTCCAGAGGCGCTTCCACCCAAAGATCTTCAGCGGCGCTCACTTCATCGATTGCAGCAAGCGCAGCAGTCAGTGCATCATCCATCCACTGTTCTGCAACCTCATAGCCTTTGCGCACGAGTGAAGTATTGGCGCGACATCGAAGTTTGCTTCCTTTCCATGAGAAAAAAGGCGCCCAGCATGTCTTTGCTGTTCCTGGCGCGTGCTCAGCCTGTCTATCAAAAAGCATGGGTTGATAAAACCTGCGCAACTCGTTCGGATAGCGCTCTTCCATTCGTGCATGCACGCTGTAAAGGCTGCAGAATCGGCTTAGTCCGCCGCTGGCTGCCGGTTGTTTGCAAAGCAGCCCGACGTAATCCGGCACCCGCAGGCCAAAGGCGTTGTCCGTATGAAATCCAAGTTCGACATTCGTCGCCGACCCGCGCACACCATAGCCGTATTCCTTGCCGGTATCGGTGACTTCATAGATCATCGTGCCGACCCATTTTTGTGCGACGTTCTGTCCAATCAGGTGCCCCAGGGTCCAGTAGACAGTAACCATGTCATCGATATGAAAGTCGTCGATGGGCAGCCGATCAAGCACGGCAAAGCCGACACCGTCGTCGCAGATAGCTTTTAGCTTTTGGTAAGCAGCCGCGAGGTGGGGAGTATTGAACTGATCGGGTCGACGAAGGATTGTTGGAAGAGGATGTTTCCGTACTTCGGTCACCATTAACGCTACCTCAGAGGTCGCCGCGTCAGTCAGTTCTACTGTCCAGTCTTCTTCGCAAAGGTCATCTGACAGCCAGCCGCGGCCGACACACGAGGGAATCGGGGAGGATAGATCTAGCGCTTCCTGGGATAGGTCGATCAAATGTTCCATTGTCCGATGCTGTAAGGCGGCAAGAATTTCTCAGAAGATATGTCAGCGGCTAAACGAGGCATTAACAGGATAATCTGTGCATTTAATTTCCCAAATAGTTTTTGGGATTGTACCCAACGACGCCGTTTGTTTATAAATTAGAACAAGGCAGCGCACTTCCGCTTGATGATTGTAGGACATAAGAATTTGCAAACGATGATGCGATATGTGCATGTATCGTTATGACTCAGATAGCTCCTGAGAATTACCTTGCATCTGTGCCACAAAATAGGAATCCTCAAGATGCTAAATAATGGTTTACCAGGATAATCAGTATAGAGAGTTATTTGGCGTAGGCCACTACACTATAATTATTTGACTGAATACACCGGGAATTGAGGCCATGAGTGAAGCGATTGACTTAATAAGATCTCGGCGTCCCGGATGGTCTTTAGAGCAGTCATTCTACGTTGATCCGCTCTACTTTCAGCTCGATTTAGATTACGTTTTCCGAACGGGTTGGTTGTTTGCCGGACATACGTGTCAGATTAAGGAGCCGGGTGATTATTTCTGCTACGACATAGCGGACGACTCCCTAATTATTATTCGGGGCAATGACCAAAAGGTGCGGGCTTTGTTCAATGTGTGCCGTCATCGCGGCTCTCTGATCTGTAAGGCTCCCAAAGGGCACGTCGAAAGACTGGTCTGTCCGTATCATCAATGGACCTATGATACGGATGGCCGTTTGCTGCGAAATACTTGGATGCCGGCGGACTTTGTAAATGATGACTTTAATCTCAAACAGGCTCACGTTAAGAGTGTTGCCGGCCTGATCTTCGTAAGCCTTGCGGATGTAGCTCCAGCATTTGCACCGGAAGATGACTTGAAAGGCCTATTGGAGCCTCATGGACTAGAGAGCGCTAAGGTTGCATACAGTGAAACGTATGACATAGCAGCAAACTGGAAACTCGTCATTGAGAATCAGCGGGAGTGCTACCACTGTCCAGCCAAACACAAAGGTTACGCCAAGATTCAGTTTGATACCGATATTGATAACAGTGACGAACAGAGTCAGATCCAGGCTCGGTGGAACGAGAGTCGAGAAAAGTGGGCCTCAATGGGCCTCGATGTATCACTGGCGGACTACCGTTATGCAATGAAGGGATCATGGTGGCGGGTAAATCGGACACCTTTTCGGGCAGGTTTCGTCTCGGAGACGGTGGATGGTCAGCCGGTCGCCCCTTTGATGGGTAAGTTCACGGACCCCGATGCAGGGAATGCGCGTGCCAATACATACCCGAACTTCTGGCTTCACGGATCAAGTGATCACATGCACACCATGCGCGTTACGCCGATCGACGAAAAAACGACCCGAATTCAGGCTGACTGGTTAGTTAGCGAAACAGCGAAAGAGGGCGCTGATTACAGCGTCGAACAATTGATTGCATTTTCTAAACGCGTGAATGAAGAGGATCACGAGATTGCCGAAGATCAAGCCAAAGGAATCATGTCCTCGAGATACCAACCGGGACCATACTCCCCTGTAAAGGAGAAACTGGTCGAGCATTTTGTCGGTTGGTACATAGAGCAAATGGCGATTCAGAAAGGGTGTGGAATTC
>CAYSMI010000193.1:0-2883 GCA_964432165.1 uncultured Acidiferrobacter sp. | reverse complement strand
TCGATGCGTTTGTCGCAAGGGCAAAGGAACTTTATGGAGCGCGCGCCTTTGCTTGAGATCACGGTTATCTACGCATTGCCCGAGCACCAGTTCTGCCAGAGTGTGGCCATGCCCCCGGGGTCAACCGTGCGCGACGCATTGCTGGCTTCAGGAGTGCTACAGGCGTTTTCAGAAATTGATCTTGAAACTGCACCGGTCGGAATTTTTTCCCGCCGGGTCGAACTGGATGCCGAGGTCACAGACGGAGACCGGGTTGAGATCTACCGGCCGCTGCAGTTGAGTCCGGCAGAGGCACGCCGGCTGCGCGCAAAGAGAAAAAAGGTCAATCGCCTGAAGGCGTGACCTTGTCCCACAGCCTCGAGAAGAAGCCGGGGCTGTCTTCTTCAAAGTCGGGTTCGATCGCGCCGGGCAATCCGGCGCCCTCAACAACCGTCCGCACCACCAGATCGTTTTCAAACCACACGCTGAGGCGGTATTGGGTGACAGGCTCTCCTTTGGATGGATCAAGGCTGTAGTAGTAATCCCATCGTTCGGCGTGGAAAGGATCCTCAATAAGCGGCGTGCCCAGGATGAACCGCACTTCGTTACGGGGGGTGCCGGGCGTGATCTTCTCGATCTGTTCGGCGCTGATGACGTTGCCCTGCTGGATCTCGACCCGGTAGGTACGGAAACAGCCGCCCGAGGCCAGCAGCGAAGCCCCAATGAGCAGACAAAGCGCGGCTCTCGATATAGAAAAACCTGAGACTTTCATCGGTAGGATCATAGCGGATGAAAAGGACCTGTGGTGCAGCTATGCTGCCTTCAATGTTTTTTGCACCGCAATTTCATCGCAATGGTCAAACTTGGGGCAGGTGACGCATACGCCAAAGACCTTCTCCGGGAGACTTTCCATAGGAACGATGTGATAGCCCAGTTTTCGGAAGAAGCCTGGGACATAGGTAAGTGCGATCATGCGGGTGAGTCCAAGCTCCTGCGCCATCTGTTCGATCTCATCAACCATCCGCTGGCCGAGGCCGTGGCCATGATCGGCCGGATGTACGGCCAGACTGCGGACCTCGCCCAGCTCCTGGGAAAAGATTTCAAGGGATCCACAGCCGCGGATAACACCATCGTTTTCTGCAACCACAAACCCGCGCAGGCGTTCGCTGATTTCGTCAACCGATCGGGCCAGCAGCTGTCCATCGTCGGCGTAGTCGCGAAGCAGTGCGTAGATCGTGGGTACATCAGCTGTGGTGGCAGGACGGATCAGTACTGTCATATCAGGGCCCGGGAAAGCAGTTCTTCGGCATGCGCCCGGGTCTTGGCGGTAATCTCGACGCCGCCCAGCATGCGTGCCAGCTCCTCGGTGCGGCCAGGCGCATCCAGGGCCTCCAATTCTACCTGGGTCTCATCACCTGATAAGCGTGTGACCCGAAGATGATGTTGCCCTTGTGCCGCTACCTGGGGCAGGTGGGTGATACACAGTATCTGTTGCGTCTGCGCCAATGATTTGAGTTTCTGGCCGACAATCTCCGCGACCCTTCCACCGATTCCGACGTCCACTTCGTCGTAGATGCACGAGGGCGTCGGCCCCGCTTTTACAACAGTGAGCTGGATGGCAAGGCTGACCCGCGACAACTCACCACCGGATGCGGCACGCTCAAGCGGTGCGAATGCGAGGTCAGGCGCCGGCTGAAGTTCGAAATACACATTTTCAAGCCCGTGGGGACTTCTCGCGCCGGCGCTTTCTTCGCGCAGTGTCACCCGGAACACAGCAGTCTCCAATCCAAGCGACGGCAGTTGGGTATTGACCGCCTCGGTCAGCGTTTCGGCCGCGGTGCTCCGTGCCTCGGAGATCGCGTTCGCTCGCTGGTCGTAGTCTTGCTGCGCTTGATGCAGTTGCTGCTCAAGGACTTTCGGGTCGTTTGCTGATGTATTGAGTTTTTCCAGATCCTGCGCCATGTCTTCCAGCAGGGATTTCAGGGCTTGTGGCGCAACCTGGTATTTGCGGCCCGCATCGTGCAGCGCGCGAAGCCGCTGATCGATTCTCTCGAGCTCATCGGGGTCCAGCGTATAGTCGTCGCAGAACCGCTGAAGTTCCCCGACCGTATCGGCCAACTGGGTGCCGATACTCTCAACCTGATCTGCCAGCACGCGCAGGCGTGCATCATAGGATGCGAGATCACTGAGCCGGCTGGCTGCGCGGTTCAGGACAACCGATGCTGAGACATCTTCGGTCTGGTCGAGTTCCTGAAGCAGTTGCCAGGCGCCTTGTGCGAGTTCGCGGGTGTGAGAAAGACGTGCATGTTTTTCACTGATCTGCTGTAGCTCTTCCGGATCGGGGGCCAGGACAGTGAGTTCCTCGACCTGATGGCGAAGCAGCAACGCTCGTTCGCGTTGTGCATCCATGCCGGACCGGGCCTGGGACAATTCGGCCGCACGCTGCACTACCGCGGCAGCAGCACCTGCCAGCGCCTGGACGTCTTCGGCAATCCCGGCGCTGTTGTCCAGCACCATGCGCTGTACATCGCGCTGCAGCAGCAGATGATGCTCGTGCTGGCCATGAATGTCCGTGAGCAGCGCGCCCAGTTCGCGCAGAGACTGTATCGGGACCGGCCGGCCGTTGATGAAGCCGCGTGAGGCTTTTTCAGGATAGACCGTTCTCCGGAGTGTGCATTCATCAGCCTCACCGTCGAGTTCCATATGAGCAAGCCACTGTTTTGCTGGTGCGAGATTGCTGATATCGAAATCAGCCTGAATCTCCGCGCGCTCGGAGCCGCTGCGAACGAGGTCACCCGATGCCCGCCCTCCGAGCAGTATCGCAAGGGCGTCGACCACCACCGATTTGCCTGCGCCGGTTTCTCCGGTAATTACGGTAAAGCCTGGCTCGAAGGTAATCTGGAC
>CAYSMI010000192.1:0-2900 GCA_964432165.1 uncultured Acidiferrobacter sp. | reverse complement strand
CGCTCAGTACCGAACACCTCACTATCTTCGGCCTGCTGCTCGCCGTCTTTGGATTTCTTTTGTGGGGCCGTGTGCGCTACGACCTGGTGGCTTTTGCGGCGCTGGTTCTTGCGCTCATCGTCGGGGCGGTGCCAGTGGACGAAGCGTTTTCCGGATTCGGCCATCCGGCGACCGTGATCATTGCCCTGGTACTGATTGTCAGCCGGGGCCTTTTCAACTCAGGCGTTGTCGAGGCCATTGCCCGGGTTTGTGTAGCCGGGGTCAAGGGTGTCGGTGCCCATATCGGACTGATGTCGGGTGTCGGCGGCCTGCTGTCGGCAGTGATGAACAATGTTGCCGCGCTGTCGCTCTTGATGCCCGTCGATATCGAGGCTGCCCGTAAAGCGGAGCGCAGTCCGGGGCTCACCCTGATGCCGCTCTCTTTTGCGACCATCTTGGGGGGGATGGTCACCCTGATTGGCACGCCGCCCAATATTGTCGTCGCGACCGTACGTGAGCAGGCGCTCGGCGATCCGTTCAGGATGTTTGATTTTGCACCGGTGGGGATCGTGGTCGCGGTCGCCGGTGTGCTGTTTGTTGCGCTGGCGGGCTGGCGGTTGCTGCCCTCAGGCCGTCACAAGGAGAACCCCGCAGTGGCGCTTGCCGACCTGACTGGATATGTCTTTGAGACGTCGGTGACTGAAAACAGCAAACTCATCGGCGCACCGCTGCGTGAGGCTTTCCCCCTTGCCGAAGAGCACGACGTCGTCATCACGGGGCTTATCCGCAATCATGTGCGGCTCGCCGGTTCTGGGCGGCGGGAGATCGTCAGGGAAGGTGACATCCTGGTCCTGGAAGGTGCAGCCGAAGCGATTGAACAGTTCGTGGGGGCTGCCCGGCTGGGCAGCGGTGACCCGGACAAAAATACAGAGCTGCTGGGTGAGTCAATGGCGATTACGGAGGCGGTGGTGCCGGTCGGGGCAAGAATCGCAGGCCGGTCGGCAACTGACGTTCGGCTTGCTTACCGTCACGGGGTCATGCTGCTCGGGGTCTCGCGCCGCGGCCGCTCCTTTCGTGAGCGGGTGCGCAAACTGCAGATCCTTCCCGGCGATATCTTGCTGCTCTATGGCGTGGAAGACCGGCTGGATCATGCGGTCCAGTGGCTCGGTTGCCTTGCCCTTGCAGACCGCGGCCTGACCGTCCTGCAGCGCCAGAAAGCGGGCCTTGCCATTGGCGCGTTTGCCCTTGCGATCCTGGCTGCGAGTTTCGGCTGGATTTATCTTTCGGTGGCGCTGGGCGCCGTGGTGGTGGTGTATGTGGTCTTCGGGTTGGTAAAACCGACGGAGGTCTATGAGTCGGTTGAGTGGCCGGTGATCGTTCTGCTGGGGTCGCTGATCCCTATCGGCAGTGCACTGCAAAGCAGCGGAGGAACCGCGCTGATTGCACAGTGGATTCTGTCCGCCACACAGGGCCTTGCCCCGGTGATGGTGTTGGCCATCCTCATGATTGTCACGATGTGTCTTTCAGATGTGCTGAATAATGTCGCTACCGCGCTGATTGCAGCACCCATCGGGCTTGAGATTGCAGAGCGCCTCGCGCTTAACCCCGATCCTTTCCTGATGACGGTTGCGGTGGCGGCTTCGTGCGCCTTTCTTACGCCGATCGGGCACAAGAACAACACCATTGTCATGGGGCCGGGAGGGTATCGCTTCGGCGACTACTGGCGCATGGGCCTTCCTCTTGAAATTCTCGTTGTGGCAGTGAGTCTTCCAGCCATTCTGTTTTTCTGGCCGCTCACCGGTTGAAATTCCAAGGGGACTTTCACGCGAGTTCATCAAATTGCCGACTGTGAACACCGCTTCAGACAAGGCCCGGCAGGAGATCCCCGCGGTCCGGCGCGAGGGGGAGCCGGCCCGGATCCATGCGCTGCTCGAAGAATGGCAGCCCGACGCGGATCTGCAGGACGAGGTACAAGGCCGCGCGCTGGATCTCGTTGAAAAGGTCCGCGCACAGAAGTCGCCTAATCTGCTCGAGGCCTTTCTCGCGGAATACGGGCTTTCGACCGACGAGGGGGTCGGCATGATGTGCCTTGCCGAGGCGTTGCTTCGGGTCCCCGACAGCACCACCATTGACGCGCTCATCGAAGACAAGATTGTGCCCGGCCGTTGGAGTCGGCATCTCAATCACTCGAGTTCCTCCCTGGTCAATGCCTCGACCTGGGCGCTGCTCCTGACCGGAAAACTCCTGAACCCGGATCTTGCCAGCGGGGTTGTGGACAGCCTGCGGGCCACCGTGAAGCGGATCGGCGAGCCTGCGGTGCGGGTGATCATCGGCGAGGCAATGAAGGAACTCGGCCGGCAGTTTGTACTCGGCCGCGATATCGACGAGGCGCTTGAACATTCCGGCGTGCTTAAGGAGAAGGGCTATACCTTTTCTTATGACATGCTCGGTGAGGCGGCCCGGTCAGAGGCCGATGCGAGGCGCTATCACCTGTCGTATTCCGAGGCAATCTCCAGGCTTGCACCGGGCTGCACCGCGCCGTCTGTACGCCAGAACCCCGGAATTTCGGTGAAACTTTCGGCGCTGCACCCGCGTTTTGAGCATGGAAAACGCAGCCGCGTCATGACGGAACTTCTTGGCCGGGTCAGTGCACTCGCGCAACTCGCCCGAAGCGCTTCGATGGGCTTCAATATTGACGCCGAGGAGAGCGAACGCCTCGACCTTACGCTGGATATCATCGAGGCACTCATGGATGAGCCGGCACTCGCCGAATGGGAGGGATTCGGCGTGGTGGTGCAGGCGTATCATCTTGACGCCGGGGCGGTGATCGATTGGCTCCATACCCTCGCAAAGCGCCGACAACGGCGCATCATGGTCCGGCTGGTCAAAGGCGCCTACTGGGATACCCAGATCAAGCGGGC
>CAYSMI010000191.1:0-2905 GCA_964432165.1 uncultured Acidiferrobacter sp. | reverse complement strand
ATATCAACCCCGTTGCCGGTGCGCCCGCGCTGGATCAGCGCCCGCAGGATCGAAGAGAACGCCGTCTGCCCGGAGGCAATATCGCAGATGGAAATGCCGACACGTGCGGGCTGCTCCCGGGTGCCGTTGATCGCACAGATACCGCTTTCGGCCTGAACCAGAAAGTCATAGGCTTTTTTTCGGGCAGCTGGACCTGAAGAACCATAACCGTTGATCTCGCAGGTAATGAGCCCCGGATGATGTTCGCGCAACGCATCGCCACTGAAACCGCGTCTCGCTAGCGCTCCAGGCGCAAGATTGTGCAGGAAGACATCGGCCTTTTTCAGCATTGACCGCAACAGTGCTTCATCATCGTCCGCATTGAGGTCGATAGCGACCGACTCCTTGCCCCGATTCAGCCAGGAGAAGAAAACACTGTTGCCATTGGCGCCACGATCATATCCCCGCGCAAAGTCTCCCTCCTTGCGCTCTACCTTGATGACGCGGGCCCCGGCGTCTGCCAGCATGAGTCCACAGTATGGCGCAGCGACGGCCTGCTCCATGGAGACCACAAGCAAACCGGACAGTTCCTGATGTAGACCCATGCTTAATAACGCACTGATGAAAGAGAAAAACCGAATCTACGGGATATCACGGTAAAAAGCGATCCAAACCACCCGCAGTAAAAACCCGCGCTGGTACGATCATGCTCTTCAGGACCCGCTGAACCTTGTCAGGTCACGACGCGTAAGAGATTTGTCCTAAATCCAGAATCCGGCGCGGACCGTCGCATTGCGGTCAGTGTCGGGAACCTTGGCCGTCAGTACCGTTCCCGCATCCCAGTGTGAACGGTTGACCATGGCAATCGTCACGTTGGTGTCGTAGTCAGGCGACCAGGTTGAGGACGAAACGTGCCCCACCACATGGCCTTCGCTGTCCTGCAGCGGCCAGGGATCGTAGATCGCAGGAACCGCGGGGCCATCCATCTCCAGTGCGCGAATCTGCCTTGAAGGGGCGCTCAACTTTGACAGGGCTGCATGCCCGAGAAAGCCATCCACCGTATCGAGGTTGCAGTATCTGCCAAGACCTGCCTCAAAAGGGGTATGCGCCGGCGTGATGTCACTGCCAAAAGACAGAAGGCCTGCCTCGATCCGCTCAATCAGATTCGGACACCCGGCACGCACGTCGAGATCCTCTCCGGCAGCAAAGAGGGTATCCCAGAGAGCTTCACCGTACTGACCGCCGTCAAGATACAACTCAAAACCGCCCTGGTGGGACCAGCCCGAGCGGGCGATGATCATATCCTGTCCCTGAAAGTTGATCGTCTTGTGTCTGAAAAAGCGCGTACTGACGATATCGTCACCAAACACCCGCGCCACCAGTTCATCGGCCCTGGGGCCCTGGATCGCCAGCGGCGAAACATCCGGCTCGAATACCTCGACATCAAGACCGGCGGCCGCCGCAAGACCCTTGCAGTACAGCAACATGTCGGAATCCGCCAGCGACAACCAGAAGCGGTTCTGACTAAGCCGTATCGCCACCGGGTCGTTCATCATCCGGCCCGATGCATCCACCATCGGCACGTAATAGCACTGGTCGTCCAGCATACCGGACATATCACGCGGCGTGGTCATCTGTACAAGTCGCAGCGCATCCGGCCCCACAATCTCGACCTGCCGCTCGCAGGAAACATCCCAGACCTGAACAGCGGACTTCAGGTGCCGGTAGTCCTCGTCCGGGGTGGTGAAATAGGATGCGAGCAGCATATGGTTATACACCGTATACGCCTTAACGCCCGCCGCGTTAACACGACTGGAGAACGGTGTCTTGCGTACGCGGATCGAGGGTGTCAGGTAAGGCATGGGCATGGCTTGTGCTCTGCTAACAGCTTTTTGGCCGCGAAATCATAGCGTAGCGCAGCATCTTTGCAAGCCCTGCCACCGATAGTGCGACCACAACCCGACTGGTCATTGTTCTGACAGTACGGCAGATGCGAGACTTGCGCCGATCCTTAGCGCACGCGTCATCATTTGGCACAGGCCGGGCTCGATCCGATAGACTGTCGCCCTTCACCGATCAGGGTTTTCTGTACGATAAACATAAAACGATTGTGGAACACGACACTGATGACCGGCCCCTATACAGAACTCACAAAACGCATCGGCGCTGGTGAACTGATCCTGATTGATGGAGCCACCGGTACGGAAATCGAACGACGCGGCGTACCCCAGCTTGAGAACGCATGGAACGGCGGCGGTGCGTTGAGCCACCCCAATATCGTGCGGCAGGTTCATCAGGACTATATCGATGCGGGGGCTCAAATCATTATCAGCAACACCTTCGCCACCTCCCGGCACGCCCTGCGCGATGCCGGGGTTGAAGACGACTTTGAAGCCCTCAACCGCAGAGGTGTTGAACTGGCAGTTGAGGCAAGAACCCAGTCCGGCCAGCCGGACATCGTTGTCGCCGGGGGCATTTCCTACTGGAGTTGGACCGGGGATAAACCCGCTCTTGACAGCCTGAAGGCAAGTGTTTCACGCCAGGCTGCCATCATGCAGTCCGCTGGGGCCGATCTTTTGATGCTGGAGATGATGATCGACATCGACCGTATGCGGGAAACGCTTGAGGCAGCGCTCGACACGGGACTGCCGGTCTGGGTCGGAATCACATGCAGGGTTGATAACGAAGGCAATGTGTACCTGAGAAACGGCGAGCCGCTTCGGCGTGCACTTGAAGCACTCCGGCCTTACCCGGTTCCCCTGCTCAGCATCATGCACACGAAAGTAGAACTGATTGATGACTGTCTTGAGGCGCTTAAGGATCAGTGGGCGGGCTGGACCGGCGTCTATGCACACAGCCACGGAGACCGGAGCCAGACGCGGACCCGACACGAGTGGGCGTTTGATGGGGTGATCTCGCCGGAGGC
>CAYSMI010000190.1:0-2938 GCA_964432165.1 uncultured Acidiferrobacter sp. | reverse complement strand
GCGCCCTTAAAGAATGGACACAAGAGCGCTCCCCGGTGACCTGGGCAATGACAGCAGCCAATCTTGCGGTCGCACAAAAAAGCCTCGCAGAACGCCTTGGTGATCCTGGTACAGCGGGGCTTGCGCTCAGTCAACTTGAAGCAGTAGCCAAAGTATTTCGTGAGGCAAGTCATGCCCAGTACTACGAGCATGCCACCGAGCAGATTGCCAAGACCCGCGAACTGCTACAAGCTCTGGGGGGAAACTAGTCCTCGACAGCGGTATCGGCCTCGCTTGTCGGGTTCGGCCGATACAAGATGAAACTGATATCGTCGGGCTTTGATGGCAGACCCGCGACAGGATGGCTCATACGCTGGATCACGGCTTCGGCGAGTTTTTCTGCCGATTCGGATAACTCCCCCAGCCTGATCATCTCAACAATCTCCGATAGAAAAAGATTGTCCCACAGGCCATCGGTACCGAGCAGAACCGTATCACGAGATGCCAACTCAAGGGCGTCCTGCTTTTCAAGCCACAGTGCCCGATCCCCCATCATGTTGTTAAGAAGGTGGCGCTGCGGGTGAAAGAGCGCCTCTTTTTCGTCCAGCCCATTGGCCTCCTTGATGCCCACCGGCGAGTGGGATTGCGTCCTGAGCTTGATGCGTCCGCGCTGACCCACAACCAGAGCGGTCGAATCCCCTGCATGGCAACTAACCAAAGCGTCATCAGTTATCTCAGCGACGCAGACCGTAGTTCCGGCGTTCGGTAACTGCGTCAACAACTTCTGGTTGGCAGTCTCGATCCGGTTTTCAATTGGCGTACTTTCACTGCGGCTCGCTTCTGCCAGCAGGCCTATGGCGAGCGTCGCCGCCTCCAATCCCTGGGGGAGTCCGCCGACGCCATCGGCAACCGCGAGACAGGTGCGCCCGGAAACGTCCTCAAAGACGCCCAGCGCATCCTCGTTGGCACCGGACTGCCCGGCATGGGAACGACTGAACACCATCGCCTGACCTGCCTTCAGTATCACCAGCTGAGGTTCAGCCAGATCCTGGCCAAAAAGCATCACCGGAGCTTTCAACGAAACCGGATCAGTCATGGAGAATTACCCTACTGCCACTCCATCGTCTCAAGATGCTGGCACAACTGCCCGGCACTTCGAAACTCGCGCGCAATCAGAGAACGTTTCAGCCCCTTGCAGATATCCTTGATCTCCTGCGGCTGGCGGCTGTACCAGCGTGGCCCGCCCAGGGCATCGTAAAAGATGCGGATAAGATCAAACACGTCGTGCTGGATATGCTCAGCATTGGGTGCGCCCCAGCTGAACATGTCGAGAAGCTTGAACTCAAACCCCAGACCATGGCGCAACACGATCACGTTATCGGTATGCAGATCACCATGGTACTCACCCACATTGTGGATAGCCTCGATCCCAAGCGCCAGCGCATGCAGAAGATGCACGCCCTGAAATGGATTCAACCGCCGTCCCGGCTGGCGCTTCAGAAAATCCGAAAGCAGTTCGCCCTCGACAAATTCCGAGACCAGGAATGAAACGGGCAATCCGTTGAAGTCAAAGGTATCCCGTGTGTGGTACTGGATGACCACCGGACAATGTCGCAGCTTGTGGAGCTTTCGGGCATAAAAACGAAGCGCCCGGTTACTGGGGTTTCGCCGCGGGAAAAAGATTTTCACGGTACGCTCAATTCTTGTACCAATCTCACGCACCAGGTAGACCTCGCCCTCCCACCCGGATCCAAGCCGTGAAACAACCTCGTATTTCCCGGCCAGATGACTACCCGGGGTGAGGGAGAAAGTGCTGACGCGAGGGGGCTTGGCTTTCAAGGGACAGGTCTCGCAACCATTAACGCAACACCCGTTTCATCATCTTGTGATCGATGCCGGCATCCAGAAAAACATCTCCATAAGCCTGAAAGCCTGCCCCCTCGTAGAAGGGAATGGCCGAAAGCTGGGCACCGAGGCTCACATCCGGTAACCCCATACGCTGTGCCTCCTCCACCAGAGTATCCAACAGGGCCCGGCCGATCCCCCGGCGTCGCAACAACTGGCACACGGCCATTCTGCCGATCTTGCCTGATTCAAGCATCCGCCCGGTCCCAATGACTTCACCGTCGTCTGAAAATGCGGCGGCGTGACGTGCGCTCGCATCCTCACCATCGAGTTCCAACTCGGCAGGGACCCCCTGCTCTTCCACAAATACCACATGGCGAAGTGATGACAGTGCCTGGCTGTAGCGTGACCAGTCTACGATTCGGACCTCAAACCCTGTCAAGGATGTTCACTCCCTGGAAACGGTTCAGGACCGGGGGGTATCTTTGTCGGTACCCAGTTCCTCAAACTCTGCGATGCCGTCATCCAACTCGTTATCGAGATCAGTGTCATCGTCATCCGACTCCACTTCAGCGTCTCTTGACCGTGGCTTGATTGATCGGGAGAAATAGAGACCTGCCTCGAACAGCAACCATACG
This sequence comes from uncultured Acidiferrobacter sp., assembly GCA_964432165.1. GTDB lineage: Bacteria > Pseudomonadota > Gammaproteobacteria > Arenicellales > UBA868 > UBA868. The sequence continues at coordinate 476 of CAYSMI010000190.1, read as the reverse complement.
GGAATAGCCAGCATGGTCTGCGAGAAGATATCGGGTGGCGTCATCACCATACCGACAACAAATGCGCCAACAATGATGTAAGGCCGCTTAGTCGCCAGGGATTCGGGGGTGGCCATACCCATCCGCACCATCAGCACGGTTGCGACCGGCACCTCAAACGCCAATCCGAAAGCAAAAAAGAGCTTCAGTACAAAACTGAGATACGCGTTGATATCCGTCATCACCAGAACCCCTTCGGGTGCGGTGCTGGTAAAAAACGCAAAAATCACCGGGAATACTACAAAGTAGGCAAACAGGATGCCGAGATAAAACAGCAGACTGCTCGAGACCAGCAGCGGGACGGTGAGGCGTTTTTCGTGCTCGTAAAGGCCCGGGGCAACAAAGGCCCAGAGCTGGTACAGCAGATACGGCATCGCGACGGCCGCCGCGAACGCAAAGGCAAACTTGAACGGCACGAAGAACGGGCCGTGCGGCTC
>CAYSMI010000189.1:0-2961 GCA_964432165.1 uncultured Acidiferrobacter sp. | reverse complement strand
CAGAATCCCCTCGAAACACTGATACAGCCACTCGAGCTTGCGCGAGTTGCGGACCGACCACCGCCTGAGCACATACATCGGCTGATGTCAGTCTGGCGAGCGGCTAGTGTCCGAAACGCCCTTGGCGCGGATGAGGGCCAGCAGGTCATCATCGGAAAAACCCGACTCAAGCGCCTGTGCCCGCTCCTGGACCGCCTGCTCGAGGTCTGCGTCATCGCAGCGGACCGTCTCGCGCCGCCACTCGCTCATATAGGCATCCGAAGCGCCCTTGCCCGCACGCATCGCCGCCCGGTCGATGGCCTCCTGAAAGCGTGGACTCAACAGCACCTTCCGTGTTTCACGCCCTTTACGCGACATCACCTGCGAGGGGATATCCCGCCAGAACACGGTAATCAACTTTGCCATGATCAACTCCGTCAAGAACTGCGTAGCTGGTTAAAAAGCCCTACTGCGGCAATGGCGTTGAGGAAACGGCATACCTCAGGCGGGACGCGTTTGCGCGAACTGCACAAGTTTTGTTTCCAGCTCTCCGAATCCCGTGGGGACATGCTCGAATTCCAGATCAAGCGTTTGCGCTGCTGCGCGCGCCATCGACAGGGTCTCAGGCGAATCTGATTGTGCCAGGTACATAAGCGTTGTGTACTGTGAAAAATAACTCTCGCGCAGTTCCGGGTGTGCACGGATGCCGAGTTCCTCCATCACCAGCCGCTCAAAATGCCGGGCCAGAAAATCGGTAAGATAAAAAATACCCGGCTCACGCTCGTGTCTGTCCAGAAAAGGCTCAGAACCCCAGAAAAATTCATAACAGTGCGCCCCAGGCAATCTCTCGACACCCTCCTCGGACAGGACCCGATCCAGCTGACCCCCAGTCCCGCAATCGGCGTAGGCCACAAAGACCGAGTCGAATCGGTCTTTGGACTCCCGGATTTTTTGTTTCACCGCAGGTGCGATCAATTCGGGACGGTTATGCAGGCTTGCCGGAAGACACTCGACCTTGAGATGACGCCAGCCGTTGACCCTAATCAGCGTCGTGATCTCATGCGCTAAAGCCCCACAGGCGATCACAAGGCTTGCGGTGGATTTCGGGGCCTGGGAGGTCATTCCGGGAGGCGTCGCCTTAATGGGTGGTCCGAAACGCTACTGACAGACGGCTTGGAGCTCATATGGTACCGCACCGACCTGAAGCTACACTTTAAGGCACAACTGCGGGCTTCTGGAGGGATCCCGCCGCCGCTCTTTTTTCCGCGACCAGCTGTTTGGCGGTTTCCACAGCGACCGCCGCGTCCCTGCAGTAGGCGTCTGCACCGATCGCCTGCCCGAACTCCTCGTTTAGCGGGGCGCCACCGACCAGCACGATGTAATCATCGCGGATACCCTGCTCTACCATCGTATCAATGACCACTTTCATGTAGGGCATCGTGGTTGTTAACAATGCCGACATGCCCACGATATCGGGCTTGTGGGTTTCGATGGCCTCCAGGTAGTTCTCCACCGGATTGTTGATGCCAAGATTAAATACCTCGAAGCCGGCACCCTCCAGCATCATCCCGACCAGATTCTTTCCGATATCATGAATGTCGCCTTTGACCGTGCCGATCACAACACGGCCAACGGTTTCTGCGCCGGTTTCCGCCAGTAAGGGTCTCAGAATCGCCATGCCGCCCTTCATGGCGTTGGCGGCCATCAGCACCTCTGGCACAAAAAGGATGCCGTCGCGAAAATCAATGCCGACAATCCGCATGCCCTCGACCAACGCATCAGCGAGGACCTTGTCGGCAGCCCAGCCCCGTTCCAGCAGGATGTTGGTTCCCTCTTCGATCTCCTCTTTCAGCCCGTCGTAGAGGTCATCGTGCATCTGCTCGACGAGTTCCTCATCTGAAAGGCTGCTCAGATCCAGATCATCAGATTCTTCTTCAGTCATAAGGACAGGTCTCGCGGCGGGTTCGCCCACAGATCAGGCGTAATTCTATGGACGAAGTTGTGGCGGGGTGTTTTGCCCGCGACACAGCGCCATCGTATCGCGACACGCAAGCCTGCCCGGAACATCTCTCATGAAGACCAACCCAGGTAGACATTGACAGCCAAGGCGATTCTAACGGATTCGGTGGTATGCGTTAGGCTCCGGTGGCGGAACACGCTGTCACCCATGAATGATCAGGACATTCGAACAAACAATCCGGACCGGGGTTTGGGGTCAAAGCAGGTTGATTTTGGCGGCATGACTTCGCCGGCATTCGCCACCGCCATGAGTTCAGTCATGGATGTCGGAAAGCAGGCGATGCCCAACTGCCATCCATCCCGGCAGCGCTGGCGCAAACCGTCAATCCCGCTATCGCCGGTAACATAATCCAACCGGGGATCTTTACGGGCGTCATGAATACCGAGCAGCGGAGCGAGCACCCGATCCTGAAGTACAGAGACATCAAGATTCTTTACGGGAGAAGGATCCAACGCCGGGGACCGTCGGGTGATCATCACGGCCTGCTCGTTCATGAGTATCAGAAACTGCCCCTGCCGAGCGGGTAGCACGGCCTGGCCAGCGGAAGCGGTCTCGACGGTGAAATCATCTTCCAGTCGCTCCAGCAATCCTTCGGGTGTAAGTCCCCCGAGATCACGCACACATCGATTGAAAGGCAGTACGCGTAACTGACTGGCGGGAAAAAGCACCGTAAGCAGGTAATCCCACGGGCCCGCACCTTTTCCTTGTGCGTGGCGGCTGGCCGCATGGTGCAATGTCGATGCAGCACGATGATGGCCATCGGTCAGGTAGGTATATTTGATATCGAGAAACGCCCGCTGCAGTGCCTCAAGAACCGATGGGTCCCTTACCTGCCAGAGTCGCTGCTGAACACCGTCGGGCAGGGGAAAATCGAGCATGGGGTCACTGTCGATTAGCGCGTTAACGGTTCCATCGATGGTATCCGTACCTTCATAGGCTAGACAGATGGGACTGGACGTTGC
>CAYSMI010000188.1:0-3001 GCA_964432165.1 uncultured Acidiferrobacter sp. | reverse complement strand
CGGGAACCCTATGGCTGGTGGCTCTTTATCTGGCAGGGATTCTGCTGATCGGGTGGATTGCGCAATTTCTTTTCAAGAAAGTCAGCCAGCGGATCCCCGAAAGCCTTTCTGCGGCCAGTGACAAGAATTTCCCGATAAGAATGGGCAGGCGCATCGCGCTGCTTGTTTACGACGCTTTCCCGCCTGTTATTTTTAGTGTCGCCGCGTACATCGTATTCCTGCTCGCCTACCGCGGTCACGAGCCGAACCGGCTGTTGATGATGGGCTTGCTCGCGGGGATACTCGTTGCCTGGCTGCTCAGCCAACTCGTTAAGTTTGTGTTTTCACCAAACCGACCAGACTGCAGGCTGACTCCGCTCAATGATGCAGATTCAAAGCTCCTGAGTTCGCGAGTCTCCTGGATCTTCATCGGCGGGTCGGCGCTTTACTTTTTTCAAGCCTATCTCGGGGCGGTGGCCTCACCGTTCGAGAGAACCGTTCTGGTCGGGTCAATAAACCTGGTTGGTGGTCTTACACTCATGGGCCTCGTTATTGTTGTCGTATGGATGGTCCGTAAACCCGTCAGAACGTTGATGCTGTCCGGTAACCCGCCCGGACTTGCCCGCAGGACCTTTGCCGGCATCTGGTCCGTGGTGGGTACGGTAGTGGTGGCGCTGCTCACCCTAATCGGCTTGTTCGCAGCGGTGGGACTGGGACATCAGGGAGTGCTCCTATCGGTACTCAAAACCCTGCTGCTGCTGCTTGTAGCGCCACTGCTGTTGGGTGCGGTTGGACCCTTCGTCCGTGAATGGGGTGCGCCAGATGCCGAACAGGATAGCGTGGCACCGCGACGCCAATCTGCGCGTGACGGGCTCGTTCAGATCATCCGACTCACCATCCTGGGCGCAAGCCTTCTTTTCTTGGGACGTATCTGGAATGTTGACCTCGTTGCATTGACGACATCCCAGCTGGGAGAACAAATAACACAATCCGCGGGCCAGATACTGGTCACCGTGGTGATTGCATACCTCGTCTGGACCATCACCAAACGCTGGATCGCTTCCCAGGATGACGACCAGATAGACAGCGACGGACACGAAAGCAGCGCCCAGGCGGGGAGCGATCCCGGAGGTCAGGGCCTCTCTCGTATAGCAACGGTACTGCCTTTGCTTCGCGGTTTTTTACTGGTCGCTATCGTTACCGTTTCAGCGATGGTGGTACTCGCCAGTCTGGGGGTCAACATTGGGCCGCTCATTGCTGCCGCCAGCGTACTGGGTCTCGCCATCGGGTTTGGTGCGCAGAGCCTCGTGGCAGACATTATCTCGGGGATCTTTTTCCTGGTGGACGATGCTTTTCGTAAAGGCGAATACATCGATGTTGGAGGCAACACCGGGACCGTAGAACAGATCTCCGTACGCTCGATGCAATTACGTCATCACAATGGACCAATCCATACCATTCCCTACAGTCAGATCAATACCCTGACCAACTTCAGTCGTGACTGGGTGATTATGAAATTCGAATTGCGCATCCCCTTCGAAGAAGACGTGGAAAAAGTACGAAAACTTATCAAAAAGGTTGGTCAAAAAATGCTGGAAGACCCAGAACATGGTCCACAGTTTCTTGAGCCGCTCAAGTCTCAAGGTGTTAACCGGATGGATGACTCCGCATTCGTTGTGAGATGTAAATTCTCGGCCAAACCTGGCAACCAATGGGCGCTTCGGCGTGTGGCCTACGCTGAGATTCAATCCGCTTTCGCAAAGGCAGGAATCAAATTCGCGCCCAAGCGTGTCGTGGTCGAGGCCGTTACCCCGGCTCTGGCGGCAGCCGGAGCGGCTGCCCAGGAAACAGCGGGTGGGGCGTCAGCGGCGCCCGGAGATGACCGAGGATGATGCACTTGAAAGCTATCAAACGCAGTCTGCTGGCGATACTGCTCCTTTGCGGCGCTTCGGCTGTCATCGCACAGAACTCTTTGTTTCTTCGTGATTCGCCGCTGGCATCGCTAGCCGGTGCCGAGCTTGACGCCTTGGTCGATGCCATCGGCCACACGCTTGATACGGCCGAACTCCATACCCCGGTGACATGGCAAACCATCGATAAGCATATGACAAGCATATGGACAGTAACGGAGGATTACCAAAAGCAGGATCTTTCATGCCGCAAGATGACCCTTGAGACGACGAAGGGCGGTGAAACCTCTTCAACCCGTTACGGGTTCTGCAGGGTTGACGAGAATTGGCTGTTTGATCTTGAATAAGCGGCCTTTAGCGATCATATTTCCCGCTAGCGGTCAATAATCCACTTTTTCGCGAGCTGACTCAATGCGACTGATTATCTTCTGTCTGACCGTCGGTTTCTGTCAGTTGACCTTTGCTGATACAAACGGAGAAGACGATATCAGTCGGGTCGACGAGATTCACGACGACTGGTCAGAATGGGTGCTAGAGACGGCCAACCGGGTTGATGGATTTTTCTCAAATGCCCAAGCGGGTGAGGTAGATCAGCAAACCCGGCTGCGGGCTTTTATCCGTGTCCGCTATGACGGCAACGAAGGGACCAAACTCAGCCCCGGAGTGCGGGCCCGAGTCTCTCTACCGAGAACGGAGAACCGGCTCAAACTGATTCTCGGTGATGACGAGGACGAGAGTCGACTCAATGACCTCGACGATAACCAGCAGAATATCAGTCTACAAATCAGGGGCAAACGCGAAAACGCCTTAAAACAAATCCGTTTTGATCTTGGTATCCGGCGCCGGGACGGGAAATACCAGCCCTATGTGCGAGCCCGTCACAGCAAAGCCTTCATCACCGGCGGCCCGTGGCTGCCAAGGCTGACCAACTCTTTTTACTATTTCACCAAAAGCAAATTCGAGTATCGGGGCCAGGCGGATTTCGATCGCGTTATTGGTTCAGACTATTTTTTCCGCCCGTCTACGGTATTACGCTGGTATGAGAACAATTCGGGTGAGTGTGATGATGGCTGGTGTCTTGACCAGTATTTCAGCTTGTATGAAAGATTGCG
>CAYSMI010000187.1:0-3008 GCA_964432165.1 uncultured Acidiferrobacter sp. | reverse complement strand
AACTCGCGGAACATCCGCATGAAGCCGCTCTGCCGCCAGCGTTCGTGCCACTGGTGAAACCGCGTGAGCCAGGCATCCCACTGACTCGAATCCGTTTCAAGGGTAAGCAGTTCTGCCACATCGACGCCCATCAGGTCGGTCAGCAATGCGCCGCGCAGCAGCGGCTCCCGACGCGGCTGGGCAATGGCCTGCAGGACACGCTCAAGTTCCATCGCCTCGAAGGTTTCGAACACACTTTCGTGGCCCTGGCGTACGCTCGGGATACCGGATGCGGTCAATGCTTGCTGCGCGATCCTGCCCTCGGAGTGGTTACGCACCAGGATCGCGATGTCCTGAGGCTGCAAAGGTCGATCCCCCAGCGTGGCGCCCGAGTCATACAGACGCTGGATCTCGGCGGCCACCGCGGCACTGCCCCGATCACGGGCGGCCCCTTTGGTGATGAGACTGTCGGATTCGGCGCGCGCCAGCTTCCAGACCACCATTGACCCGCTGCAGTGTGGTTCTTTGAGCACCGGCGCGCTTGCTGCTGACACGGCGTCCACAAAAGGAATGGCTTCATAAACAAAACTGGTTTGCCGTCCGCGCGCGGAGAACAGTGCGTTCACCGCAGTCACAAGGTCGGGGGTAGCGCGGTGATTGGTGTCCAGGGTGTAACGCTCTGTCGCGCTCGCGCGCGCCTTGAGGTAGGCAAAAATATCCGCGCCGCGGAATGAGTAGATGGCCTGTTTGGGGTCACCCACCATGAACACCGGCTGCGCCCCATCACCATAGACCGTCCTGAAGATCTCGTACTGCACCGGATCGGTATCCTGGAACTCGTCAAGCAGTGCCGCCTGGTAGTCGGCACGCAAACGCGCGGTCAGGGCGCCGGCGTTCTCCGAAGAGAGCGCCGTGTTCAGGTTCAGCAGAAGATCATCGTAGGCCTGCACGCCCCGCTGCACCTTGAGCTCCCGCTGTCCGGCATCGGCGCGATGCCGCACCTCTTGAAGCCAGTTGATAAAACGCGCGCGTGCGGCCTCCTCATAGGCATCAAGGTGCAACACCAGCGTGTCGAGGTGGTCAAAAAACACATGACTCGGGGCCGTTGCCCCTTTGCGGACGGCCTCCGGTGTTGCCAGAGTCGTTCTGGTGAGCTTTCTGATACCTTGAAAAGCTTTCAGTGTTCCGGGATCGGTGAAGGACTGTGAAAACATCCCGTCGAACTGCCTGATCCACGACGGCATGCTGGAAAGCCGGTACCGGTTTCGGTTAAGGCCCGATTCGGGATCGGTCAGGAACGCACTGACCTCGTCGCGGTGCGCTTTCCAGCAGTCAGCCGTATCACCAAAGGCATCAGCGAGCGCTGTCTCGCGCTCTGCCAGATCTTCCGCATCCGCCGTGATGGTCATGCCGATAAATGGCTTGCCGATGAGCGGGCTCAAGCGTTTTCGAAGGTCGTCGGCGCTGTGCAGGTTCTCGGTGCCCGAAAGCCAGTTGACCCAGCAACCGCTCGCGGGATAAATCTCTTTACGCCACAGATCGTCAGTCACCTCTGCCAGCAGGGACTGGTCGTTGGGCATCAATTCAGTGTCAAGCGCCATGCCGCTCTGAAATGCGCTGTCGCTGAGCACGCGCTCACAGAAGGCATGGATCGTAAACACTCCCGCCTGATCAAAGTCGGCTACGGCGCGGCGGAGTTTCAGGACACACGCCGACGCGTCGTAGCCCGCAGCCAGAAGCGGTGCCACCAGCGGATCGGCGCCGGCATCACCGCTGCCAAAAGCCTCGAGCGCGCGAACCAGGGCATCACGAAGACGCTGGCGCAACTCGCCGGTGGCCGCCCGGGTATAGGTCACCACCAGGATGTTGGCCACCGGCAGATCCTGTTCCAGCAGCAGTCGTAGATAAAGCGCTGTGATGGTCCAGGTCTTGCCGGTGCCCGCCGCGGCCTCGACCAGATTGACGCCTTTTAGCGGTATCGCAAAAGGATCGAGCGGCCGGACACTCATCCGCGCACCTCCCGCACCCTTTGCGCCGGCGCGCCGAAAACAAGTGATGCCAGCGATTCGAATTCGCTGTCGAGTACGGTGTCGAGACGCTCGCGAAACGCCAATGCAAAAAAGGGATCGGCGGACTCGCCTTGGGCCGGACCGTGCTGGGAACCGGCCCAGGTTCTGTGCGCGGCTCCAAGCGGTGCACGCGGTGCCGAAACATAGGCCCAGGCACTCCTTGGGAAAAACGGCAGCGGACGGCAAAGGCCCTCGCGGTAAAGATCAACGAGGTGGCCCAGTTTGGACAGCGCGTCATCTTCCGGGGAGAAACTGACGACACCCTGGGCATCCACCAGATGGGTATGGTGCGAAGGCGCACTGGCATCAGTATTCAGCAGAAGGTGGGCACACCAGGCCCTTAACATCATCCAGGGACTCAGCGTATCGACCGACCACAGCACCTGGCCCTTCGGCCCCACGTTTTCAAGCACCCCGGTAAGCCGCCAGCCTGCCAGAGGGGTTTCGACCGAAACGGCACCGCCGGCTCCGGCATCCAGCAGCGGTACAAGATGCGCCGTCACCGGCGCAGCCTCGTTCCACGCCCGTTCCGCGGCAAGTGCGCCGGGTGTGCCGGAGGGCAGACCGCCGCCGAGCCGGGCCTGCTCGGTAAAGTCTGAAGCATCCTCTCCAGACAGCTGCGCCTTGAGCGCATCACGCGCGAGCGACCGGCGGGCGCGGGCATCGAGAAACATGGGCTCACGGACCGGCACCAGGGCGGCCCCTGCTTCGAGTGAGATGTTGAGACGGCCCTTAAGGAGTGCCCGCGCCGGGTTGGCCAGAAAATCCACCAGCCGCTCCAGCGGCAGGTCCCCCGGCTCGGGCGGATCAAGCGCACTCTTAAAAAGCGGCGGCGTTTCCCCGCCTGCACCTGCAGAGGGCGGCACCATCTCGCCCGCATAACTGAAAAGTCCCGCCGAGCCATCAAAATAACGTCTGCTGAAAGGCTGCAGCGGATGGTGCACGGTCAGTGCCTGCGAC
>CAYSMI010000186.1:0-3044 GCA_964432165.1 uncultured Acidiferrobacter sp. | reverse complement strand
CAATAGCGCCTGGACCAAACGCTTTCAGGTGGGTAATGCCGCCATGGCGGGTGTCATTGCCGCCTCGCTTGCATCAGAAGGTTTCGTCGGTGCTGCCGATGCCGTTGAAGGTGACGCGGGCTTTCTGAAAAGTTATGCGCCGGACCCCGACCCGGCGCTGGCCGTTAAGGGTTTGGGCGATTACTGGGAGACGCTCGAGATCGGGGTTAAGCCCTATCCTTCGTGCAGGTTCAGTCATGCGGCGATAGACGGGATCGTCGATATTGTCGGCACAGGCGTCAGTGAATCGCAGATCGCCGATATTGCGATCGGGTTGCCGCGCAAAGGCATGGACCTCACGGCCTTGCCGCAGGATTACCGGCGCAAACCCAAGGGTGTGGTTGGCGGTCAGTTTTCCATGCATTTCACAGCGGCCGTGTCAGCGCAGACGGGCAATCTCACCTGGGACGATTACGCACGGCACCTTGAGGATCCAACGACCTTGTCACTCGCGGAACGTATTGAGGTCAGCGAGGATCCGCAGATGGATGCGATCTATCCGGAACGGATGGGCGGCAAAGTGACGATCCACTTCCGCGATGGCACGAGCCAGAGCCGTTGTGTGGAGATTCCCCGCGGCGAGCCTGAAAATTTCCCCGCGGCCGACCTGCACCAGAGCAAGTTCCTGTCTCTCGCCGAACCGGTGCTGGGCGATGACGCTCTTGGGCTGCATGAGCGGCTGATCGCTCTGGCACACGCCGAATCGATCGATACCCTGTTCGGGTAATCCCTCCCGATAGCGCGGTGTAGCGCCTCAGCCGAGCACCGACAGACTGCTGGCGGGGTTGGGGTCGCGGTTGCGGGAAAAGAACCCCAGATTCATCTCGTAGTTGGTGCGCGCCAACTGGAAGTGGACCGGATCTTGATCATGGTCTGCGCCCTGCTCGCAGGCGCTGATCAGAGCCGCCATTATTTCGCCGACCGCAGGCGCTGTCTTGAACTGATTTCCGCTGGTGCCGATGGCGATGTAAAACCCCGGCACATCCGTACAGTCGTAGATCGGAATCCAGTCATCACTGACATCCCAAAGGTCAGCCACACCCGAAAGCGAATTGGGGATGCCGAGGCTCGGGATTCGCTGGGCAAGACGGTATAAGGGCTCTAAGATCTGAGGCGAAAGATTGCGGTCAAAGTCGTCCGGATCTGCTGCCTGCTCGACCTCTCCACGCGCCCCGAGACTGCCGGCGAGGATGTTGTCACCGGTATCCGCGCGGATATAACCGCCGATATCGGTATCGTACAGCATGATAAGTGAATGGTCGCTCGTCGCCGCGTCGGCGCAACGGATGTGCGCCAATTCGTGCCGGACCACGCGGGTCTGGATGCGGTGCTGCCCCACGAGACCCACCAGGGCGTTGATCGCCTGCCCATGGGGCCCGGCTGCGTTGACCGCCACCCGGCAATCGATTTTTTCACCGCCTGAGAGCGTTACGCTGCTGACACGGTTCCCGTCGGTGCTGATATCCGTCACGGCCTTACCAAATTGGAATTTTGCGCCATGCTGCTCCGCCGCGCGCTGGAGATTATGCGCCGCGAGCTGGGGGTCCGGGCAATAGCCGCCCTTGGGGAAAAATACACTTTCGAGCGCGGCGTCGGAGCGGGCGCCAAACGCAGGATCGCCCAAGGTCACGGGCGGGCCGAAACTGGCGAGATCCCAGTTGGGGAAGATGCTTTGCAGTTTTGACAGCGACCAGAATTCAAAAGGTATCCCCAGTTGCCGTGAGAATTCGAGCTGGCGCTCGAGAAAACTGTTGTTGGCAGTTTTGAACGTGAGCACTCCGGCAAGATGAAACGGTGCGACAGGCTCATCCGAGTCGAGGCTGAGAAATCCGGCCCAGTCCTGCCAGCAGTGAAAACCCTCCCAGGCAAGTGCTGAACCCTCAACCGTTGAGTACTGAGTACGCACCATTGCGACAGAGCTGCTGGTTGCTCCCTGTCCGGCGCCGGCAAGCGGGTCCACCACGAGTACCTGCCAGCCCTGTTTACTCAAGGAGAATGCGAGGGAGGTTCCTATGATTCCCGCACCGATGACGACGGCATCAAAACGTTCTGTCATTGCTGGTCAAAGATCATTCATCGAGGGCTGATCGGTAGCGAGAGAGCCGCAAGTTGGGGAGCCCGATTCTAAATTGAAGGGGATTCAGGAGATACCCTTGTGCCATGAGTCCTTGAAATATCCCCAGGCGTCACCATATTTATGGCAGGCGAATACAGTAGACCATCCTCGGGGTGGTTTATTGCGAAACTAGGAGAAAATTTGATGAACAATCTGGTAAGACCTGCCGAGAGAGCTCGAGGTTGGGATGTATTTGGTGATTTTGATGACCTGATGGGTGGATGGTTCCGCTCACCTGCAGTACTGCGGCGCGAAGAAACGGCCAAAATGCCCGCTATTGATGTGAGCGAGAATGAAGGGGCCTATCTCGTCAAGGCGGAGTTGCCTGGCGTGGCCCGTGAAGATCTCAACGTCACTATTAACGACGGCGTGTTGACCATTAACGCTGAGCGCAAAGAAGAGAAGAAGGATGAGAAAGACGGGCGTGTTATCCGCCAGGAGCGCTATTACGGTAAATTCGTCCGATCACTTCGTCTGGGATCCGATATCGATGAGGGAAGGATTGAAGCTGAGTATGAAAATGGCGTACTGAACCTGTCGTTACCCAAGACGGCGGAGGTGAAACCCCGCAAGGTCGACGTCAAGATCAGCTGATCAAAAAATCGGTATCCTGTCGGTGACGTGTCGGCAGGAAAAAAGGGGCCACAAGTGTGGCCCCTTTTTTTGTGTGACGGCATCACGATCACGACACGAGCCCTTCTAATTGACCTGCGTGAACGGGGGAAACAGAACCCGGGAAGTTATACTCTGCCCCCGTTGGTAACCCAAATGTGTAATCTGAAATGAGCCAAGCCCCAGATCCTGCAGCCATCGCGCCGGTACTGGCAGAAGCCTTGCCGTACATTCAGCACTTTCACGGGCGCACGATCGTGATCAAATACGGCGGCAA
>CAYSMI010000185.1:0-3087 GCA_964432165.1 uncultured Acidiferrobacter sp. | reverse complement strand
CTGCCGAGCCACTGCAGATAGCGGGTATGCGTAGGCTGGTTGAGCTGCAGGCGCTCACGGCAGTTCTCAAGCGATTGTTCCGTTGCCCCCTGTCCGAGGACTGCATGGCAGACATCTCCTGGCAGCAGTTCTGTCGCGGCGAAGATCATCATCGAGACGACCCACGTCACCACCACGCCGAGTAGAATTCTTCGAACGAGAAGTCTAAACATTACTCTGGATCGGACGCACAAGCCCAACGGGGGCGGCCATTAACCGCCCCCGACTCGTCATTGAGATGATAAAACCGTTGCCTCAGGCGAAGGATATCTCGGTACTGAAAAAGGCGTTACGGTTATACCCGGCCGGATGTGGATCAAAACCAACCACGTTATCGCGCCTGGAGTCGATAAGATCGTAGAAGCCGAGCATTCCGACACCGCCGGTATCATGAAGAAGCCGCTGCATTTCGCAGTACATCTCCTTGCGCTTCGCCGTGTCGGTTTCACCGCGTGCCGCAACCAGCAGTTCATCGAAATGCTCGCTCCCCCATGCCGTCTCGTTCCACGAGCCGTCGGACTTATTGGCGATGGTCAGCATCAGGTCGGCTGTCGGCCGTGGATCCCAACCGGACACGCACAGCGGCACCTGCATCCAGACCTTGCTCCAGTAGGAACCCGGGGGTGACACCTGAACCTGAAGATCCATGCCCGACGCCTTGGCGCCTTCGGCGTAGATCAGCGCGATGGCCTCTGAGCCGGATACGGCCTGATCCGAGGTGTAAAGGATGATGCTTGCGCCTTCCATACCGGACTTTTTCAGGTGATGGCGTGCCTTGTCGGGATCGAAAGCCCGCTGCGGGATATCGTCGCAGTAGAAGGGATCCGTCGGCGGGACCTGGTGATCATTGCCGATCATGCCGTATCCCTTGAAGGCATTCTGAATCACCTGCTCCCGTGGAATACTGTATTTCAGCGCCAGCCTGAGATCATTATTGCTGGTCGGCTCGCGGTCACACATGATCGAGAGGTTGGTGTGCTGCCCCGATGCAGAGGCCACAACTTCTACCCCAGGGGCGCGGTCGACGAGCTCGATCAGTTTGCGGTCAACACTGGTACCGATATCGTATTCGCCAGCCATCATGGCGTTCATCCGCGCCGTTGCATCAACATTGGTGTGGAGCTCGATAGCATCTAGGTACGACTCGCCCCAGAAATTCGGGTTGCGCTCGGCGAGCATGTAGATCCCGACCTGGTACTCCTTCACAATAAACCCGCCCGTCCCTGACGGATTGGTGAACTCCTCTTCGCCTTCCTGGGAAATCATGAACTGCGGCTGCGTGAAGAGCACCGGCAGGTCGGCGTTGGGCATCGCCGTTTTCATCCGCACCACATGCGCGCCATCGGCCTTCATTTCTGTCACCTGCTCCAGCAGCGGCTTTCCGGGAGATTCGGATTCGGGCCGCAGGTGTCTTTGCAGGGAGTAGATCACGTCGGCTGACGTGAAGTCCTTTCCGTTGCTGAACGTCACCCCTTTGCGAAGCGTGAAGACCCATTCGTCTGCGTTTGCGTTGGATTCCCATGACTCGGCGAGTGCCGGCATGGCCTGCATGTTCCGGTCCAGGGCGACCAGCGGGTTGTAGATGGTAAACCCGCGGCAGTAGTCCCCGCTTGAAAGAAACTTGGTCGGGTCCAGGCTGTCTGTCTGGCCACCGCTCGAAAGTGCCACCCGCAACGTGCCGCCGGATTTCCGACTGGCAGCTGATGCCGTGGCCGATACCAGAAGACTAGAGGTCGCCGCGGCACTGATCCCCATGGCCCCTGCACGTTTGAGAAACTGCCGTCGTGAGATTTGACCTGCAGCCAGCTCGTTACGTAAATCATAAATCGTACGGTTTGTCATTGTGTCCTCCTAAAAGTCGTATAAACGTAATTTTTTATTATCCAACCGATGAAACTATAGCATGAGCGTCAGCGCATCGCGCGGGCGAGATATTGGTAAAAATCCCACACGTTTCCTTCGTAGTCCGCGGGCGCGAGTGGCGCTGTCTGGGCGTTTCTTGACTTAAGACCCCTTTGCAGCCGCGTCAGCTGGTGCATGTCCTCGACCATGGTTCTTTCAAAAAGATCCACGGCGGCCTGACGTTCTGAGGACGAAATCTCCTGGTCCAGAAAAGCGATACCACGCTTTACTTTCACGGTATCTGCCGTGTCGGGCTGCAGATAAAGATACGTGACGATATGCCCGGTGACGCTGCCGACGTGCCCCGGCGGCACTGCAAACATGACCGACCGCTGTCTTTCTTCGGCGGTCAGGTCGGGATGGTAGGAGCCCCGCTGGCCGAGGTCTTCCGGAAAGTTTGAAAAGTATCCGAAGTAACCTTCCCCGGGCGGGAAATGCCGGCAAAGCCGTGTTGGCGTAATCGGGTGCAGAGTCCTGTGGTGAACGCTCGAAAGATGATAGCCCTCCATAAAATTCTCCACGAGGCACTTCCAGTTGGTATGCCAGACGCTCTCCTCACCATGAAGTTCGACCATCTCGTCCATGTGGTAGTGGGCAAGCAGTTCGCTTAAGCCCTTAAGCTGTGGCGCAAGAGGCGGCGCCTGGTTATTCAGGTTGACGTAGATAAAGCCTCCCCAGATTTCGCAGGCAAAACGGGGTAGCCTGCAGTTTGCGAGATCAAAATCCGGACGCTCCGCTATGAGCGGCGCTCGAAGCAGTTTGCCATCTGTGTCATAAGACCAGGCGTGATAAGGACAGACGAAACTCTTTGCCGTCCCGGTGCCCTCTACAATCAACGACCCGCGGTGCCGGCACACATTGGACAGAATGTTGATGTCGTTACCCTGCCCCCGAACCACAATCAGCGGCTCACCGACAAGATCGACCGTGAAGTAATCGCCCGGGTTGGGAATCTGATCAGCACGTCCCAGACCAATCCACTGCTCGCGAAAGAGTGATGCTTTTTCAAGCTCGCAGAATTCTGAAGAGGTGTAGAACGCCGGCGACATGGACCGGGCTTCACTGTGATCTCTACCCATGCAAAGGTTCAGGGCAGAAAGAATCTGCTCAACGGAATCTGTCATGTGTGAATCTCAGGTCTAACCA
>CAYSMI010000184.1:0-3094 GCA_964432165.1 uncultured Acidiferrobacter sp. | reverse complement strand
GATGCCTGCCGCACTGTCGGTGATTTTTCTCTGGCCGGATCAGTGATCTACACCACCTGCGAACCCTGCCCGATGTGCCTTGGCGCAATCTGGTGGGCGCGCATCGAGACCATCTACTTTGCCAGTGACCGTGACGATGCGGCCCGGATCGGCTTTGATGATGCTGCCCTGTACCGTGAGGTCTCTCTGGCGTTGCCCGACCGGCAACTGCCGTTGGTACGCCATCACATCGCGGCGGCCGACCAGTTGATGGAAGACTGGCTGAAAAAAGAGGATAAGATTCGCTACTGAACGGTACAGGAATCGACGGGAACCATGCTTTTTGGCACAGCAGGTAATCAGGCGTGAACGACACGCCGCTTTTGCAGCTCACGGGAATCAGCAAGGCGTTTCCCGGCTGTATTGCGAACGACGACATTGATCTTGAAGTCACCCCTGGTGAGATTCATGCCTTGCTCGGCGAGAACGGTGCCGGCAAAAGCACACTTGTAAAAATCATCTACGGCGTATTGCGCCCTGATCAGGGGCGCTTGTGCTGGCGGGGCGAGGAGACTGCTATCGACAACCCGGCCAGCGCCCGGTCGCTCGGGATCGGCATGGTCTTCCAGCATTTTTCACTCTTTGAATCGATGACTACGCTGGAAAATGTGGCGCTGGCACTGCCGCCACAGGATCTCAACCAGCTGCGTGAGCGCCTCGAGACCACTGCCCATGACTACGGGCTGACCCTGCACCCGGATCGTCATGTTTACGACCTGTCCATGGGGGAACGCCAGCGTATTGAGATTGTCCGGTGTCTGCTGCAAAACCCAAGCCTCCTGATCCTGGATGAACCTACCTCGGTCCTGACGCCCCAAGAGACAGACGTCCTCTTTGCGACACTGCGTACACTCGCGGCCGAAGGCCGGTCGATCCTCTATATCAGTCATAAACTGGAAGAGGTGCGCTCGCTTTGTGACCGGGCGACTATTCTGCGTGGCGGGAAGCGGGTTGATGACTGCAATCCCGCACAGGAAACCGCCCAGTCACTGGCCGAGAAAATGATCGGCCGGCGGGTGGAATCCGCCAAAGGTCACACCACGCCCACAGCATCTGAAGTCCGCCTCAAGGTCACAGGTCTTTCGGTTCGATCCGACCAGCCCCATGGCACCGATATCCGCGACGTGAGCTTCTCTGTGCGCGCCGGGGAGATTCTCGGCATCGCCGGCATCGCCGGAAACGGTCAGACCGAACTCATGAACGCGCTCTCAGGCGAGACCGGTCCGCCACAGGCAGGCACCATTGAAATCCTCGCGAGCGATGCCAGCCAGATGGGTTCCATGGCCCGGCGCCAGCTTGGCGCCGTCTTTGTGCCGGAAGAACGGGTCGGGCAGGCGGCAGTTTCGGATCTCAGTCTGGTGCAGAACAGTTTCCTGACCTCGGCGTTTCGCATGGGCTTTGTCAGCTACGGATTCATCAACTGGCCGGGTGTCGGCCGGTATACAAAAGAGATTCTTGACGAGTTTGATGTCAAAGCGACCGGCACCGATGCGCTGGCAAGCAGCCTCTCGGGAGGCAACCTGCAGAAGTTCATTGTCGGCCGCGAGATCCTGCAGAGCCCGCAACTGCTGATCGTGTCCCAGCCCACCTGGGGCGTCGATGCCGGCGCCGCCGCCGCGATTCACGAGCAGATTCAGCGGCTCATCAGCGCAGGCGCAGGAGCGCTGGTGATCTCCCAGGATCTCGACGAGATCTTCGCTCTGAGCGACCGCGTCGCGGTCATCTCACAGGGCGCACTCTCCCCGCCACGACCCACCGGCGAAGTCACCCCAGAGCAGATCGGACTGCTGATGGGCGCAAGCCGCGATACTTCGAAAATGTCTTCTCATGCTCACGCTTGAGGCCCGCGCAACCCAGTCCGCTTTAGCAGCGTGGCTCTCGCCGCTGCTGGCCCTGATACTGACCGCCCTCACCGGCGCGATGATTTTTCTCGCCATGGGAAAAGCGCCTGGCGTTGCGCTTTATATCTACTTTATTGAACCGCTGACCTCCTGGTCGGGATTGAGCGAGGTCGCGGTGAAAGCAGGCCCCCTGATCCTGATCGGGATGGGTCTTTCGGTGGGCTTTCGTGCCGGCGTCTGGAACATCGGTGCCGAGGGCCAGTTCATTGCCGGGGCACTCCTTGGAAGCGCGCCTGCGGTCTATTTTTTCGAGAGCACAAACCTGCTCATTCTGCCGTGCATGATGCTGCTTGGCATCCTGGGCGGTATGGCCTGGGCTGCAATACCTGCCCTTTTGAAGACGCGCTTTAACGCCAATGAGATCCTGGTGTCGTTGATGCTCGTGTATGTTGCCGAACTGCTGCTGGTACACCTGGTGCAGGGGCCCTGGCGTAACCCCCAGGGCTGGGGCTTTCCCGGCACCCGGATGTTCCCGGACGCGGCGCTTCTGCCGATGTTCTTCCCCGGCTACCGGGTACACCTTGGCACCCTGATTGCTGTCGTGATTCCGTTTCTGGCATGGTTTGTGCTCACCCGAACCCGATTTGGATTCCAGATACGGGTCTTCGGCTCGGCACCGCTCGCCGCACGTCATGCCGGCATCAGCAGTGGACAGATGGTCTGGACCACGCTGCTGGTGGGCGGTGGTCTTGCGGGTCTTGCTGGCGTCATGGAGGCGGCCTCGACCATCGGCCAACTGATGCCAAAAATCTCGCCGGGCTATGGCTTCACCGCGATCATCGTGGCCTTTCTGGGAAGGCTGCATCCCGTCGGCGTTCTGCTCGCTGGAACCGCAATTGCCGTCACCTACATTGGCGGCGAAGGCGCCCAGATCTCGGCCGGCCTGCCCAAGGCGGTGACGGGTCTTTTCCAGGGGATCATTCTTTTTTACCTGCTGGCTTTTGACCTGCTCACCCGCTATCGGCTGACCCGGGTCGGCACAAAAGGAAACACCGCATGACCGAACTGCTGATCGCCTCGATCATGACCATGATGACGGCGGCGACCCCGCTGGTCTTTGCGGCCACCGGTGAACTGGTGGCGGAAAAATCCGGCGTGCTGAACCTCGGCGTAGAGGGAATGATGCTGACCGGCGCAGTATTCGGCTTTGCCGC
>CAYSMI010000183.1:0-3103 GCA_964432165.1 uncultured Acidiferrobacter sp. | reverse complement strand
GGCGCGATGGCGCTGTCTACCGGTGCCACCTGCAGAATCCGTACGTCATCACTTTCGACGAAGCCCGAGTCGGGATCGGCAAACAGGAACAACCGGCCGCCGCGCGCCCGGACTTCCTCAAGATTGGATTTGAGTTTCTCGATCAGAAGATCGTTGGGTGCCACGGCCACTACCGGCATCTTTTCATCAACCAGGGCGAGCGGGCCGTGCTTTAACTCGCCGGCCGGATAGGCTTCGGCGTGTATGTAGGAGATTTCCTTGAGCTTGAGCGCGCCTTCCATCGCGATCGGGAAATGAGCGCCCCGCCCAAGAAAGAGCGCATGCTCTTTGTCGCCGAAAACCTTGGCGACATCGGCAATCGCATCCCCCATACCCAGCACGGACTCGAGTGCGGCGGGCAGGGTGCGAATCTGGCGCACCACGTGAGACTCAAAGCCCGTATCGAAACCCTGACGCCGTGACAACACCAGCGCCAGCAGCAAAAGACCCGTCATGGCACTGACAAAAGTTTTGGTTGAAGCCACGCCCACCTCAGGCCCGCAGTGGGTCATGAACGCCAGATCGGATTCACGCACCAGAGATGATTCCGGCACATTACAGATCACCAAAGAACCTGCGATCTCCTGGCGGATGGCCTCCTCAAGCGCAGCGAGCGTGTCCGCCGTCTCACCAGACTGGGAAATCGTAACGACCAGGGTGCCTTTCCGGATGGCATGCCGGCGGTAGCGGTATTCACTTGCCACCTCGACCTCGCAGGGGACCCCGACGTATTCCAGCCAGTGCTGCGCCACGAGTCCCGCATGGTAACTGGTACCGCAGGCAATGATCTGGACCTGCCGCGTGGCGTCAAAAATCTCCTGCGCCCGGGCGCCGAAAGATTCTTCCAGCACATGATCACCCAGCAGCCGGCCTTCCAGGGTGTCCGCAACCGCTCGGGGCTGTTCGTGGATTTCCTTTTGCATAAAGTGGCGGTATTCGCCCAGCTCGGCGCTGTCGCCCGATTGGGTACTGGTATGGACCGACCGTTCCACAATCTCTCCGGCGCGATCGCGGATAAGACACTCTGTCCCGCGGATGTCCGCGACGTCACCGTTTTCAAGTACCTGGTAATCCCGTGTTACTGTCAGCAGCGCGTTGATATCCGACGCCACAAAGTTCTCGCCATCGGCGCGGCCCAGCAGCAGAGGAGGACCCTGGCGGGCGGCGACGAGCCGCTCCGGTTCCCCAGCATGGACTACCGCGAGCGCGAAACTGCCATGCAACTCTGCCATCGTGGCGCGGACAGCATCAGCGAGATCCAGCCCGTCCTGCAGGTGCAGGTACACCTGGTGCACCACCACCTCGGTATCGGTTTCCGAGGTGAAGCTAAGGCCCGCTGCACGTTGCGCATCGCGCAGGGGCTCGTGATTTTCGACAATTCCGTTGCAGACCAGCGCCAGCGTTCCGTTGCAGATATGCGGATGCGCGTTGGGCTCGGTGACGCCACCGTGCGTTGCCCAGCGGGTGTGGGCGATCCCGGTCGCGCCGGCGAGCGGTGCTTGGCGCAGCGCCTGCTCGAGCTCACCGACTTTGCCCACCGTCCTCGCCCGCTCCAGCTCACCCGCCGGATTGATCACCACTACCCCGGCAGAGTCATACCCGCGGTATTCGAGGCGACGCAGGCCCTCGAGCAGAAAACCGCTCGCTTCAGATGTTCTGACGGCTCCGACAATACCGCACATAAGTTTGCTTACTCTTTAAGGAGGCTCTGCGGATTCAGAGGATCACCACCACAGGGACTGCGACCGGATCAGTTTTTCTTCTCTTTTTTCGGTCGTTGCCAACCGGTTCGAACCTGCTGCTCTGCGCGTGTCAGTGCCAGTTGGCCCTCGGGCACGTCGCGGGTGACCGCCGAACCCGCGCCCACCGTCGCACCTTTGCCCACAGTCACCGGCGCCACCAGAGCGCTGTTTGAACCGATAAAGGCATCGTCACCAATCACAGTAGGGTGCTTGTTGGCACCATCATAGTTGCAGGTGATCACGCCTGCACCGATATTAACCCGCTGTCCCACCGTAGCATCGCCCACATAGGCGAGATGATTCGCTTTGCTGTCCTCGCCAAGGGTCGCGTTCTTGGTTTCCACGAAATTCCCCACCCGCGCGCCTGCATCCAGCACGGTTCCGGGTCGTAACCTGGCGAAAGGGCCGACCGAGCAGTGATCGGCGATCTTCACGCCCTCAATCACGCTGTTGGCCCGGATCTCGACACCACTGCCGATCTCGCTATCGATGATCTGGCAGTTGGGCCCCACCGACACCTGGCTGCCGAGTGTGACGTCTCCCTCAATCACCACGTTAATATCGAAAACGCAGTCTTCACCAAAATGAAGGTTGCCGCGAAGGTCAAAACGCGCGGGATCGCGCAGGTTGAGCCCTGCGTCCATCAGGGATTCGGCCTGACGTGCCTGGAAACACCGCTCCAGCATCGCAAGTTCTACCTGGCTGTTAACGCCGGCAATTTCATCGGAATCCGCACAGGTCACGCTCGCTACCGTGGCACCCGAGTGCACCGCACGGCTGACCACATCGGTCAGGTAATACTCCCCCTGGCGGTTGCTGTTGTCGATTTCATCCAGCCAGACCCGAAGGCGATCGGCCGGGCATGCTATGAAGCCGGTATTGATCTCCGTGATGCGTCGCTCTGCCTCAGAAGCATCGGCCTCTTCGACGATAGCCTTAACAGCACCTGTGCCGTCGCGCAGTATCCGGCCGTAGCCGCTCGGATCTTTCACGTCGGCTGTCAAGAGCGCCGGATCCTGACCGGCACACTGCTCGAGCAGGGTGCGCAGGGTGTCCGCCCGGATCAGTGGAACATCGCCGTAAAGCACAAGGGCGAGAGAACCCGGGTCGAGATCGGGCAAAGCCTGGCGCACCGCATGTCCGGTGCCGAGTTGCTGGGCCTGCTCAACCCAGTGCAGACCTTCGATATCGGCAAGTCGCTCGCGCACGGACTCAGCGCCATAGCCACACACCACGTGAATACGGGCCGGCATCAACTGGCGTGCGCTGTCGAGGACGTGTTCCAGCAGCGGCCGTCCGGCGAGTTCATGCAGCACCTTGGG
>CAYSMI010000182.1:0-3150 GCA_964432165.1 uncultured Acidiferrobacter sp. | reverse complement strand
GGTAATGCAGACTGTCGCTGTCCAGAGTCGTGACAGCGCTTCCCGAGTTGGAGAAGTACACCCGGTTGCCGTTGCAATGTATGTCGTCCTTCCCGGCCCGTGCGCCCCGCCCGTAAACCGTGTATTCGCGGGCAGCCCCTGCAATGATGTCTTCAACCAGGCTTTTTGGAAAGCACAGCCGGCCATGGGCGTTGAGTTCGGCGCCAAGGGGCAGGACGAGGTCGAGCAGTTCGGGAAGGGGGTCGCCGATACCGGTGTTTTCGAGGATCGTCAGCGCCGCCTCGTGAATCCGGCCGAGGTCGCCATCATTGAGGGGGCGGTACTGCCCGCCCTGCATACCGGGCCGGATCGCGGGGCTGTTGCCGCCCCGAAGGCGCGCTTGGGCCTTGGCTTTGCGGTCAGCGGCGTTCCGCCGCTTCGGCCGGGTATCCTGTGATGTTGTGGAACTCATAATCGATCAAGGACGTTCCCTTGTCTCCCTTAGGACGCATCGGTCTTTCCCGCGAATGCGGAACAATGGTATCAGGTTTTGTTTGAACAACGCTTGAGGCAACGGTTTTGTAAAAACCCAACCGGGTCAAAGAGAAATCACAAGATATACTTGATTTCGCATCATAGGCACTGTCTTGATATTGCGTTTTTCTTATTGATGAGAAGAAGTGGAAATGCCTTCAGATAATGTTTTTCAGATCTGCGTCCTACCAGGAGACGGCATCGGTACCGAGGTCACCGGGGCTGCTGTCGAGGTGCTTACGGCAGCCTGCCGTCGCAGTGGTCAGTTTGCGCTGGATTTTAAGTACCACGCTGCGGGGGCAGAGCTGTATCTTGAGCGCGGTGTCGCCATGCCGGATGATTCCTGGAGGGGCGCGGAAGAGGCTGATGCGATCTTTCTTGGCGCAATGGGTCTGCCGCGGGTGCGCTATGACGACGGAACGGAAATTACCCCCCAGCTCGACCTGCGTTTCCGGTTTGATCTTTATGCAGGAGTACGCCCTGTGTCTGCCAGTCGCGGTGGACCGCCGGTCCTGAAGGATAGCCGGGCCAACGACGTTGATTTTGTCCTGGTCCGGGAAAGTACGGAGGGCTTGTTTGCGTCTTGCGGTAAGGGAGAGATCATCGGGGATCGCGAGGCTCGGGATACTCTGGTGATCACCCGCGAGCGTTCAAAGCAGGTTTTTGAGTTCGCCTTCGAGCTGGCTCGGAACAGGGCGTCTGATGGCAAGACATCAAAGGTCACCCTCGTCGACAAAGCCAACGTGTTTTCATCGATGGCCTTTTTCCGCAAAGTGTTCGACGAAGTGGCAAACGCTTATCCAGATATCGAGACCGAGCGTTTGTATGTCGATGCCTGCGCTCTGGATCTGGTCCGCCGTCCCTGGGAGTTTGATGTACTGGTGACAGAGAACATGTTCGGGGATATCCTCTCTGACCTCGCGGCTGGACTGGTCGGCGGTATGGGATTCGCACCTTCGGCAGATATCGGTGAGTCGCGTGCCGTGTTTCAGCCTGCGCATGGCAGCGCACCCGACATCGCCGGAAAAGGCATTGCCAACCCGACCGCGGCGATTTTATCGGGCGCAATGATGCTCGACTGGCTGGGACGCAAGCATCAGTTGGGCCCATGTATCGACGCAGCGCGGTTGATTAACGAGGCGGTCGAGCAGTCGCTGCATGGTGGGACGGGGTCTTTCATGTCCACGTCCGAGATGACCCGACGGGTGGTCGATGCAATCGGCTGAAAGCCGGACACATACGAGACCGGAAACCTTTTCGATCGCGAATCAACGAACCTGGTGCTCTGACTATGAAAGAACATTTTTTTAATCTCGATGATTCCGCTCAGGGGATACTGCGCGATCTTGCCCCAGGAGTTTCTACCCGGATATTCCCCGGAGACCATGCGATGCTTTCGGTGGTCCGTCTGGAACCTGACTGTGAAAGTGAGGTCCATTCACATCCGCAGGAGCAGTGGGGTGTTCTGCTGACAGGCAGTGGAGTCCGTATCCAAAATGGCGAAGAAGTTACGGTGTCCGCCGGCGATTTCTGGCGCACGCCGCCGAATATGCCCCACGCGTTTCGGGCCGGGCCTGAGGGTGCCCGGGTGCTCGATGTATTCAGCCCGCCCCGGGACGAGTACCGGGTGAAGGGCAGCGGTGTTCGTGCCCCATAGAAACGATTACCGAACCATGAATCTCAACTTATCGGATGCTGCCTCGGCAGGTTTCCATATGCCTGCAGAATGGCAGGCCCACGCACGGTGCTGGATGGCGTGGCCGTCCCGGGAGGGCTTCAACAGCGAGGCAACCTGCCGCAATTACGCTGAGGTGGCGAAGGTGATCTCGAGTTATGAACCCGTGTCGATGGTGGTGTGTCCTCGTGACCGGGAGACGGCGCAAGCAGTTTTGGGGACCGACATCGAGTGTGTCGAGATTCCGATCGACGACGGCTGGTTTCGGGATAACGGGCCTAACTTTCTCATCACCGATCACGGTGATGTCGCAGCGGCCTGTTTTGCCTTCAACGCCTGGGGAGGCAACTACGAGCCTTTCGATGATGACGCACAAGCTGGACCGCGACTGTTGTCGCAACTGGGACTGCGGATGTTTCAGTCCGGGATGACAGCGGAAGGGGGCGGGATTACGGTTGATGGCGAAGGCACACTCATCACCACGGAGACCTGTTTTTTAAATCCCAACCGCAATCCGGGATGGAGCAAGGGTGAGGTTGAGGCCGAGCTATGCAGAATGCTCGGGGTGACCAAGATCATCTGGATTCCGGGTGACCCTTACGAGGCCGAAACCAACGGACACGTCGACGGCTTGGCCGCCTTTGTGGGCCCGGGACGTGTGCTGGTCGAGGCGGCCTTTGACGGCGCGCATCCGCGCTATGAGATTCTTATGGAGAACCGACGCGCCCTAGAGGGGCAGACTGATGCGATGGGCCGGACGCTGGATCTGATATTCATCGAAGATGCCTGGCAGCGATATGCCGAAGGAGACCGGTTCTGCACCTCGTATATCAACAGTTACATTGCCAATGGTGCGGTCATTGTGCCATCTTACGGATTGCCTGCTGACGATCGCGCAAGCGCAATCTACCAGCAGCTTTTCCCGCAGCGCGAGGTAGTGTCATTGCGGATTGATGACATCG
>CAYSMI010000181.1:0-3157 GCA_964432165.1 uncultured Acidiferrobacter sp. | reverse complement strand
GGCAGAATCTCCCGGGTAATAACCCACCAGAGTCCCTCGCCACGCACCTTGGCCGCCTCGACAAAATCACTGACCATGACCTCCTGTCCCAGTGAGCGGGCAATGCGAAACACGCTGGTCGCATAAATGATTCCGGTCAATAAAATCAGCAGTGGTATGGTACTGCCCAGCGCGGCGATCATAACAAGCGCAAACATAATCGATGGAATAGAGAGCAACGCATCGTTGACACGGCTTAACGACATATCCAGAAACCTGCTGCCGACGGCCGATGCGATACCCAACGTGACACCAAGCAGATAGGCCAGAAGCGTCGCGATAAATGAGATACCGATGGTCGTTCGTGCGCCAAACAGAATTCGCGACAAGGTGTCACGTCCGAGATAATCACTGCCTAGATAAACAATCTTGCTGGGCGGTTGAAAGTCGGTATCCGGATACATCTCATCACTGCCCGGCACAATAAAGAGTTCCTCGTCGAGGATATCCGCCTCGTGATACGGGGCGATCGTGGGGCCAATTGCCACAATGATGGCCCAGAAAATCACCACCGCGATGCCAATCTTTCCAGGCCAGCTGAGTTTGACCTTGCGCTTGGGTGGCGCGTCCGGCAGTTCTTCGAACTGTGTCGAGGGGCCGATTTCCTGTTGTGATTCAGACATGCTCAGGCGTTTCCTTACTTTGGATGGCGCAATCTGGGGTTAGAGAGAATCGTCGCCATGTCGGCAATGAAGATCAACACGATATACGTAGTACAAAAAATCATGGCACAGGCCTGAACCAATGGCATGTCCCGCATAAGGACCGCTTCAATCATGAGTTTGGCAAGACCGGGGTACGAAAATATCTGCTCAACCACCACAACGCCGCCGACGAGCCAGGCGAGGTTCAGCGCAATCACATTAACGATCGGGCCCACCGCATTGAACAAGGCATGGCGCAGAATAATTCTTTTCCGTGGGACCCCCTTCAGAATCGCCATCTCGATATACGGCGAACTCATGACATTAAGCACGGTCGCCCGTGTCATTCGGATGATCTGGGAGGAAACCAGAATCACCAGGGTCAACATAGGCATCGCCAGGGTTTTGATCAACACCCAGCCGGTTTCATCCCCCCTTAGGTAAACGATGGACGGCAGCCAGCCCAGGCCCACAGCAAAAATCAATACCAATGCCGTGGCAACCAGAAAGTCTGGCACCGAGATCAGATTAAGCGTGGCAAAGGTAATCGAGCGATCCAGCCTGGTGCCGGGATGCATCGCGGCAATAAGGCCAAGGAAAAGAGAGACCGGAATAGCGACCACGGCCACCAGCAAAGTGAGGCGAGCCGTGTTGAAAACCCGTGGTCCCAGCATCTCGACGATGGGGGTTCCGAGTCCTGCCCCAAGTCCCGCTTTGGAGATACCCAGATCTCCCATCGCAACGTTCTGTAGCCAAACCAAGTATTGCTGGATAGGAGGCTTATCGAGACCTAATTTAGCCCTTAAGGCCGCGGTACTCTCCGGCGTCGCCATCTGCCCCAAGATAATCTGGGCGACATCGCCGGGCAGCAGGTTCGTGCCGATAAAAATCAGCACGGACACGATCCAAAGTGTCACGAGGCTAATGCCGAGTCGTCCGAGTAAGGCCCGCCAAAGCATATTTAATGCCTATTGAGAAGTTGGAAAGTGCTTAAATAAAGGGGTTCGCACGTTGCCGTGCGAACCCCTCTCGAAGACCACTTAAGAAAGAGCCTTAGCCCGTTTTCCAGATATGCTCGGCCCAGCCGTTGCCACCGAATTGACCCAACGGGCAGTTCGAGAAACCCTGAACCTGCGGGTTGTGCGCATCCAGAATGTTAGTGTGATATGGGATGATGATGCCGCTTTCCGTGGACACCAGTTTCTGCATCTCGCAATGCATCTCGTGGCGTTTGGCTGCGTCAGTCTCTGCCAGCGAGCCCTTCAGAAGTTCACCCATGCGATCGCTGTTCCAGAAGGTGTCGTTCCAGTTGCCGTTGGGGCCAAACTGAATTGACATCATGGAGTTAGCGGTCGGGCGCATATTCCAGGTCACGACATTAAGCGGCTCTTTCATCCACACCGCGCCCCAATAACCGTCGGTCGGTACTTTCTTGAGCTTCAGGTTAAAGCCGATCTTCTTGAGGTTGGCCTGCATAAGGAGACAGGTATCTTCGATCGCCCCCGATACCGGCGCCACATAGAGTTCAGCCTCTGAGTACCCAGACTTATTGAGGTGGTACTTGGCCTTGTCAGGATCATAGGGAATCTGCGGCAGTTCATGGCAGTGATCTGCGCCATAAGCAATGTTGATCGGGTGGTCATTACCCACCGTGCCATGGCCTTTCAGGAACTTACGGACGATCCGCTCACGATCCTGGATTAAACGTAAACCCTGGACGAGGTCATCATTGTCACCGGGTGCGGTGTTCTTAAGGCAGCAGATACCACCGTAAAGACCCGAAGGCACTGACAGGACACTTTGTCCCGAACTCTCAATCTTCTTGATCTGTTTTGCACTGATCGATGTGATCATGTCGACACTACCCGCCAGCAACGCGTTCAGGCGCGCATTTGGGTCAGTGATGGCCGTGATCTCAATGCCGTCGAGCCACTGGCCGGTATCGCGCCAGTAGTTGTTATTGCGCGAGTGAACAGACTTCACACCGGCCTGGAATGCATCCAGGGTGTAAGGACCGGTACCAGCCCCCCATTTGTCCATCGTATTCTTTTTGATGATCTTCGCCTGGGGCTGCGTCAGCTTGAACGGCATATCTGCGTCAGGTGACCCCAGATTGAGCTTCACCGTGTAGTCATCGAGCGCCCTCCATTCGATGACATTCGAGAAGAATGACTTGATCGAAGAGGGTGAGCCGGCTGCGATATGACGGTTCATACTCCAGACAACGTCGGCCGCCGTCAGTTCACCGCCGCTGTGAAATGACACACCCTTGCGGATCTTGAAGGTGTACTGAGTAGCATCGTCGTTGACACTCCACTCTTCCGCAAGTTCGCCATGCAGACTCATGTCGTTCCAGACCTGGATGAGTCCGTTGTACATGGTATTCGCCCGGGTGTAGTCGATGGTCGACGTACCCAGGATCGGATCCAGCGTATCGTCAGGTCCATGCAAGTTCGATGCAAAGATCACCGAAC
>CAYSMI010000180.1:0-3176 GCA_964432165.1 uncultured Acidiferrobacter sp. | reverse complement strand
CGCATTCTGCCCGAGGCCGATGTGATTCTTGCTGTAGGAACCGAACTCTCAGAAACCGACAGTTTCGTTGAGCGTCTGAGCCTTAATGGCAGAATGGTTCGCGTCGATATCGACCCGGCCAAGATTAATGATGTTTACCCGGCGGATCTCGGTATCGTGGCGGATGCAGGATCAACCATGCAGGCACTATGTATCGCCCTTGAAGAACACCGCGCGAGCGGTATTCAGGCGGCCAAGGAACGGGCTGGCCTCATCCGCGCAGAGATTCGTCAAGGGCTCGGCACATCGGAGCGCCAGCACGCTGCAGTGCTCGACGCGCTTGTCGAGGTCGCGCCCGAAGACATGATCTGGTCAGGAGATGCCTGTCAGCTGGTCTACACAGGCGCATTCGCCGTGCCGATGCGCGCGTCCCGAAAGTGGTTTTACCCCGCCGGGTACTGCGCTTTGGGTAACGCGTTGCCCAACGCCATCGGCGCCCGGTTGGCCCGGCCCGAAACGCCCGTGGCAGTGCTGGCAGGTGACGGTGGGTTTATGTTCACCATGCCTGAGTTGGTGACGGCGGCCGAACTCAAGCTGCCGATCCCGATCATTATCTGGGAAAACGGTGGCCTCAAGCAGATTCAGGATGATATGGATCAGCGGGAGATCAAGCGCGTAGGTGTAGAAGGAATCAACCCCGACTTTGTGGCCCTTGCTCAAGCCTGTCATGCCCATGCAGTGGATGTCGATACGCTTGAAGGGCTGCAGGACGCTTTTGTCGAAGCGTTGCAGGCGGATCGGCCGACGGTCATTGTGTGTCACGAGCGCCGGAACTGAAGATATGAATCCGTCACGGTCCTGCGAAACGGTGCTTTCGAGAGAAGCGCTTGCGCAATATGAGCGCGACGGCTTCTTCTTTCCTCTGGATGTTTTAAGTTCGGAAGAAGTTGCCACCGTCCGCCGCCAGTTGGAGGATTTTGAATCGCGTTACCAGTCTCATCCGGTCGTGGGTGACGGAGAATTCAGAACCTCGTGCCATCTATTTCTTCCTTTTCTTGATGACCTTATTCGCCATCCGGCAATCTTGGCCGCGGTATCGTGCATTCTGGGCAATGATCTGCTGGTCTGGGGAACGTCGTTCTTTACCAAGGAGCCGCGATCCTTGGACTACGTGGCGTGGCATCAGGATCTTCACTACTGGGGGCTCGATGCAAATGACGAAGTCACGGCGTGGGTGGCGCTGTCGCATGCAAGTGTCGAGAACGGTTGCATGCGCTTTGTTCCTGCGAGCCACATGACCGAAGCCGCTCACACAGACCGGCCTAACAAAGGCGCAATGCTGTCGCGGGGTCAGGAATTAGTCGAGCCTGTTGATGAGAGCCGGGCGGTCGATGTATCACTGTTGCCGGGGCAGATTTCCCTGCACCATGGGCTTACTTTTCACGCGTCCCTGCCGAACCGGTCAGACAATCGGCGCATCGGTTTCGCAATCAGGTACATAAAGCCGTCGATGCGCCAGGCTGGAGGTCAAACCGGGGTGGCGAGTCTGGTTCAGGGTGAAGACCGCTACCATCATTTTGAACTGGCGCCACGGCCGAAAAGTGTCGCAGCACCTGAAAGCATTGCGATGTGGCAGCATGCCGTGGGTATCCAGACTCAGATAAATTTTCGGGACATGAAGACCCCTGTTGGCGGGGATGGAGCCTTGAGTACATGAAGACCTATCAGTATTTTGCAGCGAATGCCTGGCACGACCCCAGTGCCGGAAGTTATTTTGAAAGCGAAAATCCGGCGACGGGTGAGGTCTGGGCAAAGGTTCCTGACTGTAATGCTGACGATGTGCACCGGGCCGTTGCCGCTGCGAAGTCTGCCTACACCGACGGCCCCTGGGGACAACTCCACCCCGCTGAAAGGGGCCGGGTGCTGCGCCGGATCGGCGACACCATCTCAAGGCATGCCGAGCGCCTCGGCGAAGTCGAGACCCGCGATAACGGCCGGGTGCCCAGTGTGGCATCGTCCCTTGAGCCAGGGGCCTGGCAGGTCGACAGTTTTCATTATTACGCCGGGATGTGTGACAAGTTTGAAGGCCGGCTGATTCCGGCCGAAGTGCCGGATATGCACAACTACCTTACCTTTGAGCCATTCGGCGTCGTGGCACAGATCCTGCCGTGGAATTCGCCTCTGGGTACCCTGACCTGGAAACTGGCACCCTGTCTTGCTGCTGGCAACACGGTAGTCATCAAGCCTTCTGAGCAGGCTAGCTGCTCCGTGCTGGAGTTGATGGACGTTCTGCTGGAGGCGGACCTGCCGCCCGGCGTGCTAAACGTGGTCACGGGGTTTGGTGCTACCACTGGGGAGCCCTTGATTGATCATCCGGATGTGCGGCTGGTGTCGTTTACTGGCGGGACCGCGGGCGGCCGGGCAGCCGCCTCTGTCGCGGCACGACAGGTCAAGCCGGTCATTATGGAACTCGGCGGCAAGTCTCCCCAGGTGGTATTGCCGGACGCAGATCTTGATCTTGCCGTAAACGGCATCGCCGCGGGCATTTTTCCGGCGGGTGGCCAAAGCTGTATCTCAGGATCACGGCTTTTGGTACACCGTGACATCATCGATGACTTTACCGACCGCCTTGTCGATGTTGTGAAAAAGGCGAGGGTGGGAGACCCGCTTGACCCCAAGACCCAGATCGGCCCCATGGCAAACCGACCGCAATATGAGCGGGTATTGAAGTGCATCGCCGATGCCGAGTCTGCAGGGCACCGGCTAGTGCTCGATGGGCGCGCAAGCTGTCGGGACAAGGGCTATTACATCGGCCCCACAATTTTTTCCGATGTGCCTAATGATTCAGACCTTGCCCAACATGAAGTCTTCGGACCTGTTGTCTCTACAGAGGCCTGGGATACAGAAGCCGAGGTTATTAACACGGCTAACGCAACGGTCTATGGCCTTGCGGCGGGAGTCTGGTCACGCGATGTCGCACGGGCAATGCGGATCGCAGAAAAGATCGAAGCGGGCACGGTCTATATCAATAATTACTTCAATGCCGCCACGCAAAGTCCGGTCGGCGGGTTCAAGCAGTCCGGATACGGCCGCGAGAACGGCTGGGAGGGAATGCGTTGCTACCTGCAGACCCGCTCGGTGTGGCTATCAACGAATCCGCATCAGCCTGACCCTTTCTCAGACTGAAACCAATAAGC
>CAYSMI010000179.1:0-3181 GCA_964432165.1 uncultured Acidiferrobacter sp. | reverse complement strand
GCCTCCGGATACCCCAAGGGGATAACAGGGAGCGGCATGTCTGTGATGTTTGCGGGCAGATCCACTACCAGAACCCCAAAATCGTGGCCGGCTGTATTCCCGAGTGGGAGGGGCGGATCCTGCTCTGCCGGCGGGCCATCGAACCGCGCCATGGTCTGTGGACCATCCCTGCGGGATTCATGGAGAACGGTGAGACCGTCGAGCAGGCCGCCATGCGGGAGACCTTCGAAGAGGCCTGCGCCCGGGTGGAGATCAGCGGGCTCTATGCCGTGTTCAATATTCCCCACGTAAGTCAGGTGTACATGATTTTCCGCGCCCGCTTGTGTGACGGTGCATTCGCGCCCGGCGTAGAGAGCCTTGAAACCGCGCTTTTTGACGAAGACCAGATTCCCTGGTCAAAGATGGCCTTTCCGGTGGTGATCCAGTCGCTGCGCCGCTATTTTTCAGACCGGCCCAACAATCGCTTTCCGCCCTTTGTGGATACGGTAGCCCCGATACGGCGCTAGCACGGACACGGACCGAGCGGGCGTTCAGTCCAGCGCTTCAAGGTCCGCCGGCGCATCCGGCGGGTTGGTTGGCAGTTTCAGTTTGTGCAAGAGGTCCCGCAGGGCGCCCTGTACTGCCTCTTCCATGGTCGGGTGATAGAAGGGTTTGCGCAGCAACTGCAGCACGGTCATCTGCTCGTCGATACACCACGCCAGCAGATGCGCCAGATGTTCTCCGCGCTCAGCAATCAGCGTCGCACCCAGAAGCACCCCGCTCTTTTTGTCTGCGTACAGGCGAATGATGCCCCGGTTGGCGCCCATGATCAGCGCCCGTCCCACCGGGCCAAGACGCATCTCCCCGGTTTCAATCTCTTTCGGATCAAGGGCATCGAACGCCGTTCCGACCGAACAGATATTCGGTGAGGTAAAGGTGATCGCGAGGGGCGTCTTCCGGGCAAAGGCTACGCTCGCTTCGCGGGCCGCGTTGTAGCCGGCGATGCGTCCCTCGGTGGCCGCCTCGTGCAGCACCTGATCGGTGCCGCTGATGTCTCCTGCGATGAATACCCGGCTGTCACCACAACGCATGGTCGTTGGATCAAAAACCGGCATACCCTGATCATCCAGTTCGACACCTGCGTTCTCAACCGCCAGCCAGTCCAGATTGCTTCGCCGGCCCATCGCGGCCAGCACCTTATCCACCACCACCGACTGATCGCCGGCACTGACGCGGATGCGCCCCTCTTCCTCGTGCAGCTCGGCGTCGTTTCCGAGCCATAGGGGAAACGTGCGGGACATCACTTCGATCGCGCTTTGCCGGGCACTCGGATCAGCAATGCCGGCGATGGTTTCCTGCTGGTCAATACCGGTCACCGATACGCCCAATTGTGCAAGCGCCTGGCCGAGTTCAAGGCCGATAATGCCCAGACCGACAACGGCGACTGCGCCCGGCAGATCCTCCTGCTCAAACAGGGTATCGCTGGTGAGAATCCGGTCCCCAAAGTCCACCCAGGCGGGAGGCACGACGGGACGTGTGCCGCAGGCGATCACCACACTCTTGGCATGAATCACGTCATCACCCACCTGCAAAACGCCCGGCGAGACAAAACGCGCGTAGCCGTCCAGAAACTCTTCTTCCATCTGATCGGTACTGGCCCCCAGCACCCGGTCTACCAGAATGTCGCGCAAGTCGCGGACATGCTCGAGAATGTCCGGCAGATTGGCGGACAGTCCCGCACCGCCTTCGATGCCTTCGCGCTCAAACAAGTCGCGCCGGTGCAGATCGTGCGCCACCTGGATCAGCGCCTTGGAGGGCATGCAACCGACCCGGGCACAGGTCGTGCCCAGTTCACCACCGTTGATCAATAAAAAGGTTTTTTTTGCCTGGTGAACCTGACCCACGGCGGCGAGTCCCGCTGTGCCGGCACCGATGACGACGACATCTATGTTGCGCTCCACGAGGTCTTTCTATCCTGAGTGCTGACTATTCCGTCTGATCGAGAAGATCCACGAGTTGGGCCAGATCTTCTACCACGGCATTCGGGGCGGTCTCATGCGACCACGAGTCTCCGTTGCGATTGACCCATGCGCCCTTGAGCCCTGCCTGCTGGGCACCGATGACATCCTCCACAGGGTGGTCGCCCACGTGCAGCACCTCGGAAGGATCCGCGGCAAGGAGTTCACAGGCCATCTTGAAGATCACGGGATCAGGCTTTTTGACGCCCGCCGCGCGGGAGCTGATCTGGCCTTGAAAGAACCTTGCAATGCCAAGGCGTGAGATATCGGCGTTGCCATTGGATACCGCCACCAGCTTGAATCTCTCGCTTAACCGGGAGAGCGCCGGGACAACATCCGGGTAGAGCGTCACATCGTGGCGAAGATCAAGGAAACGCGCGACAAGATCATGCGAGGCTGCGGGATCATAGCCATAACGCTCCAACAAATTTTCAAAGGAAACCCGCCGCAACTCCGTCAGATCGTGTGCGAGATCCGGGCGTTGCTGGTGAATCTCGTTGCGCTTGAGGCGCAGATCACCCGCATCGTGCGATGCACCGATGCGTGGGAACTGTTCACAGATATACTCGTGAAGCGCCGCCTCTGCCCTGTCGATGACCGGCCAGATTGACCACAACGTATCATCCAGGTCAAAAGAAATGGCGCGCAGCGATTTCATGTGCTCAGCACATCTGCAAGGGCGCCGCGCAGCTGTGCCACGCACGACATTGTTGGACCGACCAGATCAATACCGCTCACGGAGCGGCCCCGCCCGGTCAGAACCGCGCGGTCACCCTCGGCTTGTGAGTGGTTGAGGTGTGCAAAACCGAAGTCTTCATTGAAGATATCGAGATCATGTTCGGGCACCGAACGTACGAACAGGAATTTCCCCTTTGAAGCGCCGCCCTTGTGCAGCTGGCCGGTGGAGTGCAGGTACCGCGGACCGCTGTTGACGGTCACCGGAATGGCGAACTGCTCGCGCACACGCTGGGCAAATTCTTCAAGCACGTCGAAAAGGGTCGGATCGGGCGGCAGATATGTCAGGATGGCGAGGTAGCTTCCGGCGCCTGCCGACGCCAGGCAGGACCCGAGTTCGCCGGGCGTCAACGCCGTACCGGTTTCGGTCGGGCTATCTCCATCCAGCAAACGGCGGGTTGCCGTCTTGGTTGCCGCCACATCCGGTTCATCAAACGGATTCAGCTGCA
>CAYSMI010000178.1:0-3185 GCA_964432165.1 uncultured Acidiferrobacter sp. | reverse complement strand
GGCAAGGGAACGCGCATCTTCTGGCGCCGCCGCTAAGCGGTTTACTTTCCGTTTTCCTCGTCCAGGCGCTTTCCGGCGTAGGAACCCGGCGCATCCTCGAGCACAGGGAACGCCTTTTTGACCCCAGGCTTTCTCGCCTTGACCCTGGTGCCTTTGAACTTTGACACCCACTGCTGCCAATCGGGCCACCAGGAGCCCTCTTTTAAGAGCGCGCGTTTAAGCCAGGCCTCGGCATCGCCTTTCGGTCGGCTGCGGCTGGTGCGGTAACCGTACTTGTTCGCCGCCGGCGGATTCACCACCCCGGCAATGTGACCGGACCCCGACAGCACAAAACGCACAGGCCCACCAAAAAGACCCGCCCCGGCAAAGGTTGAGCGCCACGGCGCAATATGGTCTTCACAGGTCGAGAGGAAATAACACGGTGTTTTGACCGAGGAGATGTCGATCGGGACGCTATCCAGAACCATTCCCCCGGGTTCTTTGAAACGGTTTTCGAGATACATGGTGCGCAGGTATTCGCTGTGCATTGTGGCAGGCATCCGTGTTGAGTCCGAGTTCCAGTACAGAAGATCAAAGGCCAGCGGTTCTTCGCCCATGAGGTAGTTGTTGATCACGAAGGACCAGATGAGATCGTTTGAGCGCAGCATGTTGAACGTTGTCGCCATGTCAGTACCATCGAGATATCCATCGCGGCTCATCTTCTGCTCAAGGCTTTCGACCTGCTCGTCATCAATAAAAACCCCAAGGTCTCCCGGCTCGGCAAAATCGATCATCGAAGTCAAAAACGTGGCACTCGCAACCCGATCAGCAGCGCCTGTCGCCTTTAGATAAGCAAGCAGGGCCGCCAGCAGCGTGCCGCCGAGGCAGTAGCCGATCACATTGCTCTGTGGCGTCCCGGTAATCGCCTTGATGGCATCAAGCGCCGCCAACGGGCCTTCGAGCAGGTAGTCCTCAAAACCTTTATCAGCAAGCTCGCTTCCGGGGTTGACCCAGGAAATCACAAAGACAGTGTGGCCCTGCTCCACCAGCCAGCGGATGAAGGAGTTCTTGGGCTGCAGATCCAGGATGTAGTACTTGTTGATCCAGGGCGGAATAACGAGCAGCGGAGTCCGGTTGACGGTTGTCGTCTCCGGCTCATACTGGATCAG
This sequence comes from uncultured Acidiferrobacter sp., assembly GCA_964432165.1. Lineage (GTDB taxonomy): Bacteria > Pseudomonadota > Gammaproteobacteria > Arenicellales > UBA868 > UBA868. The sequence goes on along the minus strand of CAYSMI010000178.1, from coordinate 2,037 downwards.
CTGAATGAGATCGTTCTGCAGCACCACCTTGCCAGGCGTCAGCGCAAGATTGCGCCCAAGATCAAAGGCCTCGGTATCGACCATCCGGGTTTTGAGTTGCCCTTCACCACGCTCAAGGTCATCGAGGATGTTCTGAAAACCCCTGACCAGATTCTCGCCCTTGGATTCGATCGTCTTTTTGAGGACATCCGGATTGGTCAGGGCGAAGTTGGTGGGCGCCATCGCATCGACGAACTGGCGGGTATAGAAATCGATCTGCTCACGCTTTTTATCATCGATACCCGAAACCGACTCGGTCGCAGCGATCACATAACGCGAGGCGAGAAGATAGGACTGCTTGATGAAATCAAACACGTGTCCATCGTCCCACGCATCGCTCTTAAAGCGCCGGTCATCGGCCTCCGGCTCAATCACCTTTTGCCCGGTCTCGCCAAGCGTGCCCAGCGCTGTCTGCTGCCATAGCGCAAGCGAGGCCTGCCAGAACTCGGCCTGCGCGTGCATCAGCGCCTCGGGGTCGAAACTGAACTGGGCCATGTTCTGAAGAAACTGCTCGCCCAGCTGGACCGGATCAAAACTTCCGGCGAGGTGGCCTGCCTGATTGACCATGAATTCGGCGGCGATCTGCTGGCTGCGGGCGACTACATCAGCCATAGTTTGGGCCATTTTTTCGGGCTCAACCGCAAGTGGTGAAGGATTCTCTGGGGTCACGAAGGTTTGTTCCAGAAATTGTTGCAGTGCAGCATTTTAGTTGAAAGCACGCGCGGTAACAAGCCCGCAAACCGCTCAATCAGGGGGCTCGCATCGGTTATGATCCGGGCCCTTTCAGAGCACGCAATCGATCATCGCCATGACCGACATTTTTGACCGGGATCTCGAACAGACTTCGGCGAACTACGCGCCCTTAAGTCCTTTAAGTTTCTTGAGGCGCGTGGAACGGGTTTACCCGGATCAGCCGGCAGTGATCCACGGATCGATCCGGCGGACCTGGGCCGAGACGGCCGGGCGGTGCCGCCGGCTCGCAAGTGCCCTTGCCTCCCGCGGCATTGGCAAGGGCGACACCGTGGCCGTGATGGCGCCTAACATCCCCGAGATTCTCGAAGCCCACTATGGCATCCCCATGGCCGGGGCTGTGCTCAACGCACTCAATATTCGTCTCGATGCCGCAACCCTTGCTTTTATCCTCGATCACGGCGAAGCCAAAGTCCTGATCACCGATACCGAATTTGCGCCAGTAATGCGCCAAGCCCTGGCCCAACTTGACCGGGAAATCCTCGTTATTGATATCGACGACCCAGAAGGCCCCGGTGGAGAACGTCTTGGTGACCTTACTTATGAAGACCTTATCGCGAGCGGCGATCCGCAAGCCCAAATCACCCTGCCCCCAAACGAGTGGGATGCGATCTCGCTCAACTACACCTCCGGCACCACGGGCAATCCCAAGGGCGTGGTCTACCACCACCGCGGTGCTTATCTCAACGCGGTGAGCAACATTATTGGCTGGGATATGGCGCACCACCCGGTGTATCTCTGGACCTTGCCGATGTTTCACTGCAACGGCTGGTGCTTCCCGTGGTCGCTTGCAGCAGTGGGGGGCACCAGCGTGTGCCTGCGGTCGGTGAGTGCAAAAGCCATTTTTGACTCAATCGCCGATCACGGCGTGACACACTTTTGCGGCGCCCCTATTGTGCTCAACCTCCTGATCAATGCATCAGATAACGACAAGCGCGACTTCAGCCACGCAGTCAAAGTGATGACGGCTGCCGCCCCGCCGCCGCCCAGCGTACTCGCGTCAATGGAGAAAAGCGGGTTTGCCATGACGCATGTGTATGGCCTCACGGAGACCTACGGTCCTGCGGTGATCTGCTCCTGGAAGCCGCAATGGAACGATCTGCCTGCGGACGAACAGGCAACGATCAAGGCACGCCAGGGGGTGCCTTATCACGCGCTTGAAGATCTTAAGATTCTGGATCCCCAAACCATGGATCCGGTTGCACCTGATGCGGCCGAGATGGGCGAGGCCATGTTCCGGGGCAACAT
>CAYSMI010000177.1:0-3211 GCA_964432165.1 uncultured Acidiferrobacter sp. | reverse complement strand
GGGTATCCCCGCGCATCGGTCGCAGTGCCCCATTCTGGGCTGCCGATTCCAGGGCGCGGACAACGGTCGTACCAACAGCAACCACCCGCCCGCCCCGGTGCCGGGTGTCCCGGACCGCCTCAACCAGCGTCTCATCCACGACGATCTCCTCGGCGTGCATCTGATGCTCATCCAGAGAGTCGGATTTCATCGGCGCGAAAGTGCCCGCTCCCACGTGCAGGGTCAGCCTGCCCAATCGGATCCCGTCTGCCGTCAAGCACTCCAGCAAGGGTTCGTCGAAGTGCAGTCCGGCTGTCGGCGCGGCAACGGCTCCGGGGTTTTCTGCATATACCGTCTGGTAACGTTCGCTGTCTGAGCGAGCCACCGGGCGGTCAATATACGGGGGCAGCGGCACCTCGCCCTCCCGATGCAACAGCGCCTCGAAACTCCCGCCGTCACTGCATGCCACCACAAAAAATGCACCATCGCGGCCCAGTATCCGAAGTGGCGTACCCCTGTGGGTCGTCAGATCGGTCCCGGCCCCCGGCGCCTTGCTTGCACGAATCTGCGCCAGCGCCTGTGGCCCGCCCTGCAGCCGTTCCAGTAACAGTTCGAACTTGCCGCCGGTCTCTGTCTTTCGCCCGTAAAGCCGTGCCGGGAGGACTTTTGTGTCATTGACCACAAGCAGGTCATTTGGCCGCAGCCGCCCCGCAAGATCGGAAAACACGCCATCAATAAGCGCCTCACCCGGGGGCGGCACAATCAGCAACCGGCTGGTACTGCGCTTATCCTTGGGTGACTGGGCGATCAGCTCCCCGGGCAGGTCGTAGTCGAATTCATGGCTGGACTGCATAGGCTTTTAAAGCGACAGCAAAGCGCCGCAAACTTCAGGAGGGAGAACCAACAGTGAATTCTATCGACTACGCTCACCCTGCCCAACTAGACCTCCCCAGCCGACTGTAAACGCTCAAAGGCATCTCCACGCGCCAAAACGACCGAGGCATCTGCTTGGCGCTTCGGAATCCGCCAGAAGGTATCCAGCAGCCGTGCGGTATGCCGTGGATTCAGCCGCCGATAGCCGTTGCGCTCATAAAAACGGATTGCCCAGTGTGCGCTTGCCCAGGTCCCAACCAGAATCGGGGACAAGGACTGATCATGAATCTTCTCAAGCAATGCCCGGCCCATGCCGTCGCGCTGTCGGCCCGGACGCACATAGGCATGCCGGATGAGATCCACTACGCCCCGGGGCTGAAACCCCATAACGCCAAGCAGCTCGCCTTCCCGGGATAGACCCCAGAAAACAACCCCGTCCTCGAGTTCCTGGTGCAGTTCTGACACCGACATGTAGGGTTCGTGCCAGCATTCATCGGGAATCACGCCCTGGTAGATCTGCGCCGCTGCATTGATCACAGCACAGATCGCCGGCGCGTCGCTGACCCTGTGTATTTCGGAAATATCCGGCATCGCATTCATTTCCGCTGATAGTAACAGGGGTTTCTCCTCTTCAAAAACCGGTATTTTTCACGAGGATTTCCGGTTGACAGGGGTTTTCAGTTCTCGCATAATGTTTGTATTACAAACTAGTTTGTATCGAGGAATAGCATGTCTCCGGAAGAACTCAACGTCCGCAAAGCGATCGCCGATGTTGAACTGATTCGGCGTGTCCTGGATCAGGCGGAAAAAAACAACTCCCCGGCTCAGACAGTGGGGCTCTTCGGCGTTACCCTGACTGCGAACATCATGCTTCAGAGCCTTGCGCTCGCCGGTGCGGTGCTGTTGCTAGTCGTGGAACTTGCAAGCGGCGGCTCAATCACACAGACGCTGATGCTGGGTGCCACACTTCCTGACCTTCGCCTTCTCGGCATCGGTCTTATGGCAGGAATACTGATTGCACTCGTGATCCTGCTTTATTTCGTGATCTGGCGCGCAGCGCGCACCAGCGGCGAAGAGTTCAATGCGTATATCGTACGCAATTTCCGCTACGCACGCCTGCTCTCCTATCTGTCCGACCTTTTGCTGAAATTTGCTGCAGTGGCGCTTGTGATGTTCGCGGGCCATCCGGAATGGATACCTCCCCTGCTGCTGGCATTCACGGGAGATTATCTGGTTCAGGGCCGGTTGTTTACGCTGCCCACGCGGATGGCGGTGATCCTGGGCGCGATCTGTATTTCTATCGGGCTCTACCAGTTCCTCGCGGGCGTTCAGACACTGGTACTGCCGCTGGCCGTCTTTACGGCAGTCGCCGCCATTTCAACCGGGAGATTAATGCGACTGCATCGTAAACAGGCCGACCAACCTGCGTGAAGCGGCGGGTGTCATGGCTTCCAGCGAGCTACTCAGTGTGCACCCGGCATTATTTGACCGGGTTCGCCTCGCGATCATGGCGCATCTTTCGCTTGCTAAAGGTGGCGTTGATTTCAACACATTGCTTGCAGAGCTTGAACTCACCCGCGGCAATCTCTCGACGCATATGAAAAAACTCGAAGACGATGGACTGGTGCATATCAAGAAGGCCTTCATTGGGCGAAAGCCCCGGACCACCTACACCTGTACGAGCAAGGGAAAGAAGGCCGTTCAGCTTTATCTCTCGGCTGTGGAAACCGTTTTGAGATCTTCGTTATGAGACAAAACGGTTCAACAGACAGTCGACCAGCTGCAATGACCACCCGGGGGTGGGTTAGCGGTGCACGGTGGCACCGATACGGCGGGGGCAACCCCCGGGGCACTCCTCCAGTGCCCCCGTCGAACCACCGATCTGATAGGGAAGCTTCGGCTGAAAAACTTAAGCGGTGTGCGGCGGCATCGTCACGATGGAAGACTTCCCTTTTGTCTCCTTCCTCCAACTTCCATCGGCCCGCCGCTTCTTTCTCCTGACGCGAGCCCCGGGGTAACACGACCCCGGGCCTTTGCGCCCCTCCCTAGCTGGGCGGCTGATAAACCTCCAGCACCGCTTTGGCCTTTTTCATGCCCTCGATGGCCGTCGGCATGTCGAGGAGTTTGGTCGTCCTCCCGCCCTGTATTGCACCCGTGGCGGCCACCGCCAGTGCAACGCCCGCCATCGAGGCGTCATCGGGCATATCCGCAACAACGACAAGATCATCATTTCCGAAAGCCATCCAGGCCCCAATCATGGTTCCACCGTTGGCTTCGATAGCCGCTTTGGCAGCCCCCGTCCGGTCCTGCGGGTTACCGACTAGAGTTTTAATTGCCGCGCCGGAATAAGACGCTTGGT
>CAYSMI010000176.1:0-3223 GCA_964432165.1 uncultured Acidiferrobacter sp. | reverse complement strand
CTGGGCATCGGGGGGAAAGGAAGAGAACATGATATCGACCGGCACACTGAGATGTACCGGCCCCGGGTAACCGCTCAACGCCGTTTTGTAGGCACGGTCAACAAACTCACGGATCCGGGTGCCATCCGTGATGCTGGCACTGAACTTAGTCAGCGGTGCGGCTATCGCCACATCGTCGATTTCCTTGAAGCCTCCGCTGCCCTGACGTTTCAATGTGCTGGAGCCGGTGATAAACATCACCGGAGATCGCTCACCCCAGGCCTCCATCATGGCCGGCACAGCATTGGCAAATCCCTCCGGCCCCACCAGGCAAACGGCGGGTTTTCGGGTGATCCGGGTGGTCCCGTCGGCCAGGTGTCCCGCTACCTGTTCGTGCGGGCAATTAACAATGGCGATGCCCCGCTCGGCGAGCCCTTCAAGTGCCGGATTACAAAATCCGCCACTCAGCGTAAAAACTTGAGCGATGCCTTTCTCGTGGAGTGCCTGGGCCAGCAGGGCACCGCCACGGATTTTTTGGTTTTCTTTCATCGTCTGTACGCTCTAAAGCAGGAATTTCAGGTCATCACCTCTATGAGACACGAACCGTTTCGTTTAACTCATGGGTGTACCGACACCCCAACTGCGCCATGACCGTGCTCAACTCGTTCGTCAGAAGATGCAACAAACCCTCAAACCCTGACGGACCGCCTGCTGCAAGCGCATAAAGCGCGGGTCGGCCCACCATCACAAAATTCGCGCCACTCGCGAGGGCACGGGCAACGTCTTCACCGCTGCGCACACCGCTATCAAAAATAAGAGGGAAATCGGGGCCCACCGCTTCGCGCACTTTCGGTAACACGCTGATCGCGCCAGGGGCGCTGTCCAGTTGTCGGCCCCCATGATTCGACACATAGACCGCATCGACACCTGCGCTCACGGCGATCTTGGCGTCTTCTGCACTCATGACCCCTTTGAGAACCAGCTGGTGAGGCCATTGTGACCTCAGTTCGGAAAGAAACCGCCAGTCCAAACGTCCCCTACCCGCCTCACGCCGAAATCCTGCCTCGTGTGATTTCAATTCTGATGCACCGTCCGGTAGCGAGATATTCTGGGGCTTTGGAATCCCACGCATCAAAGTCATCAAAGACCACCTGGGATGCAGGCAAAAATCGATGAACTGTCTCGGTCTTATTCGGAACGGAACGGTGAATCCATTTCGCTGGTCACGTGGACGGGGCGCGAGCGCCGGCACATCAGCAGTCAGGATGAGTGTACGGTAGCCCACCTGCGCCGCCCGCTCTATCAGGCCTTTTGTTAAGGCATCGGATTCACCGGCGTACAACTGAAACCAGGCGTTGCCGCCGGACTGCTCCAGCATCTCCTCGAGCGGCGTGGAGGACATGGTCGAGACTCCCAGGGGGAATCCGCGATTCCGAGCAGCACGCGCAAGTGCCTGATCTGCGCCGGGCCAGAAGAGATTGCCCATGCCCATCGGTGCCACGCCGAAAGGCATCTGCCACTCTCTGCCAAGAAATTGCGTCTTAAGAGAGCGGTCCTCAACGTTCACCAGCACCCTGCCTTGAAGACAGACATCGTCAAATGCCGTCGTGTTCCTTCGGCTGGCCGTCTCGTTACCGGTCGCTCCGTCCAGCGCATCAAACACCATGCGCGGCATCTTCCGGCGCGCCCGCGCCCGGCAGTCGGCAACGTTAATGGGTATAAAAGTCATTGCCCACCTCTAACCTCGAGTCTTAAAGACGCATCCCGCACTGTCACGTCAGTAAGGGTTTCCCAGAATCTGTACGTACCGCTTCTTGAACTTCGGCAACACTTCTGGGTTTACGGGCCGCGCTGGTGGCTTACCTGAGAAAATATCCAGCAACTGTGTCGCAGCATGCTCCGCCATATTGTGAAGGCTGTCTGAGGTGCATCCTGCGACGTGCGGTGTGGCTATGACATTTTCCATCCGCATCAGGCGATGATCCGGCTGAGGCGGTTCAACGTCCCACACATCAAGACCGGCACCCCCGAGATGGCCACACGCCAGCGCATCTGCCAACGCGGCTTCATCATGAATGGAACCGCGGGCAGTATTGATAAAGACCGCACCCGCTTTCATCCTGGCAAACGCGTCGGCATCAAAAAGCCCCCGCGTGTCAGAGGTCAGCGGGGTATGCACCGAAATGATATCGGCACGGGGCAGTAACTCATCAAAGGTCACACTTCGCGCGCCGCGGTGTTCAATTTCCGCTTCCTCCAGAAATGGATCTGCCGCAAGGACCGTGCAGCTAAATCCCCCGCCGCAGATTCGGGCAAGCCGCCTGCCGATATTGCCGATGCCGACAATGCCAATGGTCTTGCCTGCAAGGTCCGTACCCATGAACTCGAGCCGGGATCCCTGCCAACCTGTCCGTAAGACCCTGTCCGCCCTGACGATCGACCGCCGTACGGCGATCATCATCGCAAGCGCGTGCTCAGCCACGGATTGTGCGTTCGCGCCTGCTTGATTTACTGCGAGAACGCCGGCCTCGGTACACGCTTCTAAATCAAATACATCCACCCCCGAGCCGCTGGCCGAGACCACCAGAAGCTCAGGGGCTCGTGCCAGAAATTCAGCGCTGACCCGAAACGGCAGCGGCACCTCATCACGCGCGCCCACGCATTGATACGCATGGGCGCGAGCCAATACATCGAAACTCTGCTCGATCGGAGCCTCGCCCACGATACGGACCACCTCATGTTCCGGGCAACGCGCCAGGATTTCCAGTGCGTTGGGAGCGGGAAAACTGTTGAGGTAAGCGATACAGGCCATCGAGCGGCTAACAGGGGGATTCCGGTTGGAGATACCCAGTATCAGTCGTTTTCATTTATTTGACAAATACAATAAATTTGGAAATATATCTGTTTTTTATATATATTTGTCTGACATGAACCTGAGACAACTCGAGGCTCTCCGGGCAACCCTGCGCACCGGTTCGATTACGGGCGCTTCGCGCGCGCTCGCGATCTCGCAGCCTAGTGTGACCCGTCTGATCAAGGAACTTGAGCGCTCGGTGGGTTTTGCCCTCTTTGTCCGAAGCGGACGCGGCATCGCCTCTACCGTTGAGGGACGTCGGTTCGGCGATGCCGTGGAAAATCTTTTCACCGGCACCGACCGGCTCAAGGAAACAGCACAGGCAATCCGCACCAGTGTTGATGGCGAGGTTCAGATCGGTGTAACCCCGGTTCTGGTCTATCAGATCAC
>CAYSMI010000175.1:0-3253 GCA_964432165.1 uncultured Acidiferrobacter sp. | reverse complement strand
GACTGGTGTGCCCGGTACCCGGATTCTTTTGTTTGCAAGGATGAAGAGACCGCAGACAAGACGACCACCTCGGACGACTGGTGTGCGCGATACCCGGATTCCTTCGTCTGCAAGGAAGAGGTCGCGGCAGGACAGACCTCTTCAGAGGACTGGTGTGCCCGGTACCCGGATTCCTTCGTCTGCAAGGATGAGGCCCCGGTACCCGCTATCTCCGCCTACGTGGTGCAGGCCGGTGATCATCTGTGGGGGATCGCATCGCAGCCAAAGGTGTATGGTGATCCTTACCAATGGCCGCTGCTTTTCAAACGCAATCGCCCGGATATAAACGATGCAGATCTGATCTACCCCGGACAGATGATTGAGATCGAACGTGACCTCAGTGACTCCCAGATTCAGGAAGCTATCGACCATGCCAGGACCCGTGGTGCCTGGGCGCTGGGTGTGGTTGAGGGAAGCGACCTGAAATATCTGCAGGCTGCCGGGGTATCGGATGCCAGCAATGCAACTGCCGAGCAGGCCGCTGCCATGATTGCGCAGGCGGGTGCCGATTTAGAGGCGGCCAAGGCTGCAAGTGCGGTATGGCGTTTACTGGATTCCGCGACCGGGGGTAGCGCGGTGCCGATCCATAAGATGCTCAAGGTTGCTCAGGAAAAACTCGACGCCGGCGATGCCGCTGAGGCATACCGTCTCGCCCAGCGGGTCTCGGAATCAGCACAACTCGGCATCGATCAGGCGGCGCAGCAGGCCAATGCGGGGCCAACATACAACTGATCTGGCGGTAATCTACAAGAGGGCCCCGCACTGCCGGGGCCTTTTTTTTGTCAAGATCTGACATCATGATACCAAGACCCACAATACCAGTAGCACTGCATTGGACACTATGAGTACTGCGAACACATCGTCATCGCCGACCCGGCAGATCGCGCAGCGCATGGTGACCCGGATAAAGAAGTCCCGCCTGCCGAGCGTCGCTTCGGCGCTGGCCTTTACGACCCTGCTCGCCCTGGTTCCCCTGCTGACCGTTGTTTTTGCGATCCTTTCGATGTTTCCATTCTTTTTCGAGTGGCGAGATGAGATCGAAGCTTTTCTTTACAACAATCTGGTCCCGGCGACGGGAGATGTGGTCAAAAGTTATCTGCAGGAGTTTGCCGGTCAGGCAGGCACGCTGACGGGACTGGGTCTCGCTGGACTGCTGGTAACGGCACTGCTGTTGCTCTCGACCATTGAAGATGCTTTCAACAATATCTGGAGTATCCAAAGAGGGCGGACCGTGTCGCAACGGCTGTTGTTGTATTGGGCGATGCTGACTTTAGGACCCGTGCTGATGGTAACAAGTCTTGCGCTGACGACCTATCTCGGGTCGTCTGTGCTCAGCGCATGGGTCCCTGCGGGACACGGTGTCGCCGCGGGAGCGCTGAAGGTGTTGCCAGTATTTCTCGAGGGGATGGGATTTTTTCTGATGTACCTGATTGTGCCGTGTTGTACGGTAAGGCTGAGGTCTGCACTGGGTGGCGCCATCGTGGCGGTTGGACTGTTTGAACTGACGAAGTTCGGCTTTGTGATCTTTATCGCGAACTTCGACACCTATCAGATCATTTACGGTGCGATGTGGAGCATTCCGGTATTTTTGCTCTGGATTTACCTTTCATGGCTGGTAACACTGATGGGAGGGTGTATCAGTGCCGAGATGGATGCTTCCGCGAAAACACCTGCATCTCTGCCACGGGTCCCGCCGGTGATGAAAACATCGTCGGGGGAACGGGGCACCCGCTCCGGACGTAACCGGCCCCAGGGATAGAGGGTGGTGTGTTTTGTGCTGCGCCGATAACTGCACAGGGTTTCGTGGCGGCTCTTTCCATGATTAATGTATTATAATATTCTGAAAGTAGATCATTTTTTGGCTATTTGTCGGGGTATCTGCTGATGAAAGTTGCACACGCAATATCTGTCGCTCTGGCCGGTTTGTTTATCATGTTGGCCCCCTCGGTAGGCTCCAGCGAGACCCGGGACCCCTCGGAATACTTTTTTCAGGAGAGCTTCAACGATCTCGCCGAGGAGGCTGAGATTGCACGGGAGGAAGGCAAGACTGGCGTCCTGGTCATGTTTGAGACTGACGACTGTCCGTGGTGCGAGCGGATGAAGGACACCGTGCTCAACCAGGTGCGGGTTCAGGATTATTTTCGACACCATTTTCGCCTGATTGGACTCAACACCGATGGTGATGCGCTGGTAACCGGTTTTGACGGGGTCGAGGTCTCTGAGACTGAATTTGCTCTAGCGCACAATCGGGTACGGGCAACCCCCGCATTTCTTTTTTTTGATACCGAGGGTCGATTGCTGGTCCGCTTTACCGGCACAACCCGCGATGCCGAGGAGTTTCTCTGGCTTGGCGAATACGTGGTGAATGCCCATTTCAAACATGAGCGTTTCTCAAGCTACAAGCGCAAGCGCAGGGCAGTGTCGTCCTGAGCAGCACACCATTTCTGTGCGCCAGGGCGGCTGCGTAGCAACCGTGAAATCGGCTGGCCGAGGACTGTTACGGTCAATCGGTATCGCTGTCCTGTTGTGGCCGTTGTGGGTGTCGGGTCAAAGCGACATTGCAAAGCGGCCTTTACCCGAACCGTTGACACTGACGGATGCACTGCTTCTGGGGACAACCGCGCATCCAGAACTCATGATTGCACAGTCCCGGGTGACCGCTGCCGAGATTCAACTTGGAAAAGTTGATTCCAGTTACGGGTTTGATGCATTCGTCGAGTTGCAGCCGAGGCTTTCGAGTCGGGCCAGCTCGGACGAGGTGGACTTTCAAGACGACAGCCGTTACGGGCTGGTGGTCAAAAAGCGCCTGACGGATTTCGGTCGAACCGAGAGCAGGAAAGAGGCGGCTAGGTCAGAAATCGTTGCAAACGAGGCCCGTTTTGTCACCCGGCGCGATCGGCACATGCTGGATATCATGCGCAGTTTCTTTTCGGTGATCCTTGCGGACCATGCCTACCGGGTGCTCAATGAACGGTTGGCAATTGACTATTTTCGTTATTCGCGAATGGCCGAAAGGCGCGACCGGTTCGGACAGTATTCAGACCTTGAGGTGGCTCAGGGGGAGGCTGCCTACCGCAAGGCTTATGTGGTGCGTCACCGCGCCGACCTTGAGCGTCGACAGCGGCGTCACGCGCTGGCGCTCAGGCTGGGCCGGCCGGGGGAGCTTTCCAGTGAACTGGTGATGCCGGATCTGTCGGTATATCAGGCGCGGGAG
>CAYSMI010000174.1:0-3269 GCA_964432165.1 uncultured Acidiferrobacter sp. | reverse complement strand
TGATGCCGGTATTTCCCGAGCACCACGGCTGCGCGGTTATCCATTGCAGCACTTCGAGCGCGTTGTCCTGCTCTATCTTGAGATATTCATCGTCCAGGATGCCGTCAGATTCGCCGGACCCTCTCATATCGACGCGCACACAGGCATAGCCGTGCCCTGCGTAATAGGGATGAGTCAGCGCATCGCGCTCGGATGTGCCGTCGCGTTTCCGGTAGGGCAGAAATTCAAGAATCGCCGGCACCGGTCTTTCGAGGGCATCCTCGGGCATCCAGATCCGGGCCGCCAATTGCACGCCGTCAGCGAGGGGAATAAAGGTATTCTCAATCTCGCGGATGTCCCTCGGAAATTCGTGTACGACTTTGATGTCGTGTGTGTCCATGTTCTTCTCCTGATTAGAACGAGAGACTGACTTCTGACTTAATTTTTCAAACCCGTGATACTACAGCGCTCAAAGGCCATCGCGGGGAATCTCGGTGTTCCAGCTCCGTGAGAAGACTTCCTCCTCTCCTTCATAGGCCGTCAGTTCGGCCTCGAGGATCAGGTGTGTGTAATTGCAGCTGACACTGAGCGAACTTACAGTTCGTGTCTCCCACGTATCTCTCGCGATCACTTGGTGGGCGGTATATTCAGCCCGCGCAGAGAGCGGATCGTGATCTTTGACCAGATACCGTTCAGTGGTGGACTCTTCAGACTCGATCTGGTTGTGTGAGAGACGTTGCCGGCCGGAGTCTTTTTTAAGCCACAGGGCGGTTTCTCCTTCAACAATATCGCGGGTGATCACCCTTTCATGATCCGGCTCCCTCAGAACGTCGGTCGGGATAGGCGGCGCATGTTCGGGCGGCGCAAACGTCGGTTGAGTATCCGAGGCACAAGGGTCGAGGATAGGCAACTCCAGAGAACTGTTTTCGGAATCCAAGGTAAGCGCACCATCATCCGGTGTCGGCCAGGCCATCGGCCAGTTGTTAGTCGCCAGCGCGAGTCGCAGCCGATGCCCGGGAGCAATTGTGTATCCGGTATCGTTCAGGCGTACCTGCACCTCGTAACGGGTACCGGGCTCGACCGGCAGCGGGTGCTCCCGGCCGTTACGCTGGGCAAGATTCGCGATGCCGAAGGTGATCAATGTTGACGCACCATCGGGCCACACATCACAGAGTCTCGCAATGATGAGGCCACTTGGGGTCGAAGGAGTAAGTGAAAGGTGCGCTACCGCACCTCCGAGCAGTGTCAGCGGCTGATCGCGTATCTCGCTATCAAACGTGACAGATTTCGCGTCGTCTTCGCGCTGATCCATCGGCAGTTGTGGTGAATACCCGCTGGTATACCATGGCATGTATTCGCCGGAGCACAAACCGCACGAGAGCGGAGAATGGATGATGACCGGGGCGCTTTTAAAGCCTTGCGTCCGAAGCTGCTTGTCTCCCAGGAACCAGTGTTGACCGTGCCTCTTGGCGGTTGGCGCAGTGGCCTGGTGTACCCATTGTCCGGCACGCACCGTATGCCCTGCGTCGGGTGGTACTTTCTCCTGGATGTAGGCGTTCAACTGAGGTTCGTGATCAATCCCGTTATTCACGCCTTTAAGCCATCGATCCCACCATCTGAGCGCCTCCTGAAGGAAGCCAATGGCAGGCTTCGGCATGCCGTGATGCGGATAGGCGTGGCCCCAGGGGCCGATCGTCCCCTTCTTGGGAACGGATGCGGGCAGGTGGTTCAAAAGCCTGAGGACGGTATTGGGCCAGCAATCAGCCCACCCCGTGACGGCATACACGGGGCACTCAATTTTTTCGTAATGACCTCTTACCGTTCCCTGCAGCCAGTAGGCATCGCGCCGCTGATGTCGCAGCCAGGTCTCGAGAAAGAGTGGCGGCTCACTCAGGCGGTTCAGCCATTGTTTGCGCCAGGTGTCACCGACGATCGCGGGATCAGGAGGGCGGGCGTTCCTGCCGAACATGACAGCACCCCAGCCGATGGTCTGCCCGGAGAGGCAGCCCAGAAAATAACTGCCGTCATCGTAATAGCGGTCGTCACTTGCACAGACCGGCACGATGGCTTTGAGCGCCGGATGACGATAAGTCGCCGCCTGCAGGGCAGCAATGCCGCCCCAGGAGATACCCATCATGCCCACCGCACCCGTGCACCATGGCTGCGAGGCGATCCAGGTGATCACATCCTGACCGTCCTGTTGCTCCAGGGGCAGGTACTCGTCGAGTTGGACACCTTCTGAGTCACCTGTACCCCGCATGTCCACCCGGACTCCGGCATAGCCGTGCCCGGCAAAGTAGTGGTGTACTACCTGGTCACGGTTGGCAGTGCCGTCGGACTTACGGTAGGGAATGTATTCAAGGATGGCCGGTACGGGCGCCTGATGCGCACCAACAGGGAGCCAGAGCTTGGCCGACAGCCGGCAGCCGTCGGGCATCGTGATCCAAAGATGCTCCGTAACTCCGACCTCGTGCGGGTACTGGTCGACGATTCTGGTCAAGGTCGATGCACTCCCCAAAAATTAAGGGGCCCGGCGACAACACCAGGGCCCCTTAACGTGCCTCACAAATCAGCGCGCCATCAGGCTTTGCGGAAGTGCCTCAGCAGGGGATGCCCGTCCGGGCGCACACCAGGAACGATGGTGTTGCGGTAAATCGCGGGCGTCGCTTCATGGGTGATGAACCGATAGGCGCCCGACTCTTCCATCATATCCTGCAGCTTCTGGTACATCACGTGCCGCTTGTCGCTGTCAAGTTCAACGACCGCCTGCTTGTGGAGTTCGTCGAACTCTTTATTGCACACACGCTCCCAGTTCCAGACACCGACCTGATCACAGGTAAACCACATCGTCGCCCAACTCGGATCAGGTGACATGGAGTAGCGCTGGTAGAAGAGCTGCACATTCTTCCACTGATCTCCTGAGGATTCAGATCCCAGCACCCAGAAGGAGCCCGAATCATGCACATTAATCTGCACGTCGATACCGATCTCCGCGAGATTTGCCTGAATGATCTGGACAGCCGCCATGTAGGTGGGTTTATTAAGCGTATCAAGAGTGATTTTTAGGTCGCTCTGGCCGGCTTCTGCCAATAACTTCCTGGCGCCTTCATAATCAGGTTTTGATGGCGTTAGGTTGGCTTCCCGGTGTCCCAAGAGCCCCGGTGCAACAATCCCGGTCGATGGTTTGGCGACCCCGAAATAGGCGGCCTCCATAATCGCATCGACGTCGATAGAGCGCTGAATCGCTTTGCGAACGCGAATATCCTGCAGCAGCGGGTGATCGACATTCA
>CAYSMI010000173.1:2162-3285 GCA_964432165.1 uncultured Acidiferrobacter sp. | reverse complement strand
GTGTGGCTGAATACCTCGCCGGAGCCGATCGCAGACCCCTTTGTCATGCGCTGATACGGATCAGGGACATTCACCAGGAGAGTGATAGACTCTTCGCGCGCCAAGCGGAGGGCTCAGGGAAATCCATGAAATTTCAGTTAGCCATCAATATGGAACGTATCGCCCCCGATACCGATATGGCCGACGTCGAACGCCATACGCTGGAGATGGTCCAGATGGCCGACGCGGGGGGTTTTCATATCGTCTGGGCCGCGGAACACCATGGGCTGGAGATGACCATTGCGCCCAATCCATTCCAGATTCTTACCTGGTGGGCGGCGCATACCGACCGCATCCGTCTTGGCACTGCAGTCGTGGTCGCACCCTACTGGCATCCGATCAACGTTGCCGGTGAAGCGGCCCTTTTGGATCTATACAGTAACGGCCGGCTGGAGTTTGGTATCGGGTCCGGTGCCTACCAGCGTGAGTTTGACAGAATGCATGCCGGCCTCAAGCAGACCGATGCCTGGCGCTACATGCAGGAGATGCTTCCTGCCATCAAAGCCCTGTGGCAGGGAGACTATGCCCACGAAGGAGAATACTGGCGCTTTCCTGAGGCGACTTCTGTGCCTAAGCCCCTGCAAAAGCCGCACCCACCCATCTGGGTAGCGGCAAGGGCCCCGATCACCTATGAATATGCCGTCAAGAACCAGTGCAACATCATGTCATGGCCGCTGACCCGGCCGATGAGTGAGGTCGAGACCTATCTCGAACGCCTGCAGACGGCCCTCGATGAAAATCCAGGTCAGACACGACCTATCTTTTCTGCGATGCGGCACACCTGCGTTTACGACACCAAAGAAGACTGGATGGTCCCGGTTGAAGCCGCGCGGCGTCAGCTGGCGCAGTTTGAAAATCTGTTTAAAAACGCTGGCGGTGTTGAGAATGGTTTCCCCGCGATGATCGACTTATCAACTTTGGAGAACCGGGACGAATACGACCCCAGGATGCTGCATGAACATCTGATGTTCGGAACGCCCGAAGAGGTGATCGGCAAACTGCGCCTTTATGACGACTTGGGTGTCGACCAGTTTACATACTACGCGAGCCTCGGTCTTGGCATGAAGGAGCAGAAACGCTCCCT
>CAYSMI010000173.1:0-2062 GCA_964432165.1 uncultured Acidiferrobacter sp. | reverse complement strand
CATATCCGCCCGCCGAGGTCACCGATGATGCGAACCGCTTTTTCCACCAGTTCCGCATTGCTCGCGGGCACACCCTTTTCAAGGTAAAGATTATCTTCAAGCCCAACGCGGACATTACCGCCCAATAGCATGGCTTGGGCCACCATCGGCATCTGCGTGCGGCTGATGCCGAACCCGGACCAGAAAACATCCTGCGGCAGCTGACTCACCATTGCGGTCATCGTCGCCGGATCCGCACCGGCGCCCCAGGGAATGCCCAGACACACCTGATACATCGCCGGTCCTTTGATAAGCCCTTCGGAGACCATCTGGTTTGCAAAGCGCAGATGACCTAGATCAAAGACCTCCATCTCGGGCTTGACGCCTATTTCTGCGTACCGTGCGGCCATGGTGCGCAACATGTTCGGCGTCTGGACATAAACATAATTGGCGTTGTCGAAGTTGATCGTGCCGCAGTCGAGCGTCGCAATATCCGGCCGCAGCATTTCGACGTGCGCCATACGCTGCTCCGCACTGATGAGATCAGTGCCCTCTCCCGGGACTTGCGGGTTGTCATCATCGACCACCAGATCACCGCCCATACCGGCAGTCAGGTTGATCAGCACATTTCTGCCGCTGTTTCTGACCAGATCTACCGTCTCCTTGAAGAGGTTGATATCCCGACTGCCTTTACCGGTCTCGGGATCGCGCACGTGCAGGTGCACAATTGCCGCACCGGCATCCGCGGCCGCAATCGCCGAGTCGGCGATCTGCTCGGGTGTGACCGGTATCGCCGGGTGCTTATCCACCGTATCCCCCGCGCCGGTTACTGCACAGGTCACAACTACATTGGTGTTTATTGCCATCCGTCTTTCTCCTTCCTGAAATCTAGTGAGTCCGAGTGATCTCGTTAGCGAATCCCTGACTATGCATTCTCCATCCGCGGCCAGCCATCCTCCTCCGGCGGGTACCAGTGCTCCTTGAGCACCTTCTGAATCTCTGCAAGGCAGCGGTCACGCCGACGTTCCATTTCATCGAAGACGCGTTCGCCGGACTCTTCCTCACAGCCCTCAACGATGCGTCTTTTCAGTTCATCGGTCAATACCGGGGCTTTCATGTGTGACCAAGGAAGTTCCAGCGCCGGACCGAACTGTTCGATGGTGTGACGCATACCTCCCGGACCGCCGCCCAGATGCCAGGCCAGAAATGTTCCCATGAATGCCCAGCGCAGTCCGGGACCGCCAGTGACCGCTGCGTCAATCTCGGCCACCGTCGCCACGCCTTCGTCAATCAGATGCAGGGCCTCACGGTACAGTGATTCCTGCAGGCGGTCGGCGATATAGGCTTCAATCTCGCGGCGGACATGCAGCGGCCGCATGCCCATCGAGCGGTAAAAATTTCCCGCCTGGGTAATCGCGGCCTGAGAGGTCTGTTCGCTGCCCACGATCTCAACCAGGGGCAGCAGATAGACCGGTGCAAACGGATGACCGATCATCAACCGCTCCGGATGCACACACCGGGACTGCAGACGGCTTGGCAGCAAGCCCGATGAGCTCGATGCGATCACGGTATCAATGCGGGCATGCTGGCTGATCTCTTCGTGAACGGCAATCTTGAGGTCCTCGCGCTCGGGCACATTTTCCTGAATAAAATCCGCATCGCTGACGGCCCCGGCGATGTCGTCGGCAAAATGCAGCCGGCCCCGCTCACCGGTTACGAGGCCGGCATCTTCAAGCACCGGCCAGGCATCGGCCACCATCGTCTCAACGTAGTCACGTGCCTCGGTCCTAGGGTCGGTCAGAATGACCTCTAGGCCATTTGCGAGACATCGTGTCGCCCAGCCGCCGCCAATGACACCCCCGCCCACCAGCGCAACCTTTTTTATTTTCGAATCTGTCATACGCTCCTCATCCCTTTACTGTCGAAGCCGCTATTCGCCCTTGAATACTGGCTTACGTTTCTCAACAAATGCCCGCACACCCTCTTTGGCATCTTCGGAGCGTAGCATCTTCCGGTAGGTTGGCAGATCACCGGTACGCATGGTCTGAAACGCGCCCTCAATCGTATCCGCCTCAATCGCACG
>CAYSMI010000172.1:0-3298 GCA_964432165.1 uncultured Acidiferrobacter sp. | reverse complement strand
TTGCCATAACAGGTGGCAAAGAGTGCTACTTTCCCTTTGGTACGGGCAGTGGGTTTTGCCTCAGCCGCATCAAGGGTGGCGAGGTTTGACACCCTTTTCCGCAGAGGCTTTGATTCGTAACGGGGAATGTTGGCCTGATGATGAATGCCGGCCACTTTTTCCAGCGCTTTGCGAAGGGGCGTTGAGCAGTTGGCTGCGTTGACTACGACCGAAATGCCCGGAATCCCCGCCGTCTTGCCGACAAGATCAGTGCTCGTCAGCAACTTGTCGCGGGTGGATGCTCCGTTTTTGGAAAATCTCACGGCCTTCGCCCGCAGCATCAGGTGCGGGAAATCGATATTCCATTCATGCGGCGGCACGTAAGGACATTTGGTCATGTAACACAAATCACAAAGGTAGCACTGGTCGACCACCTTCCAGTAATCCTGTTTATCGACGCCATCGACTTCCATGGTATCGGATTCGTCCACCAGATCGAAGAGCGTCGGAAAACTGTCACACAGCGAGACGCAGCGCCGGCAGCCATGGCAATGATCGAAGACGCGCTCCAGCTCCGACATCAACTTCTCTTCGTCGTTAAAGTCGGCGCTTTGCCAGTCAATCGGATGGCGTACGGGCGCTTCGAGGCTGCCTTCAGTTGCTGTTCCCATAATTCCTTGTGCCTAACGAAAACGGGAGGCGACTGTGCGCCTCCCGTCCATGGTCATCGAGGCAGTGCTCAGTCGTCCAGAGAATCCAGCGCTTTCTGGAAGCGATTGGCGTGGGAACGTTCCGCTTTACCCAGCGTTTCAAACCAGTCGGCGATTTCGTCAAAGCTCTCTTCGCGCGCGGTCTTGGCCATGCCGGGATACATGTCGGTGTACTCGTGAGTCTCTCCCGCGACCGCGGCCTTGAGGTTGTCACTGGTACCACCGATGGGCAATCCGGTTGCCGGGTCGCCGGTCTCCTCAAGGTATTCCAGATGCCCGTGTGCGTGCCCGGTTTCGCCCTCAGCGGTCGAACGGAACACGGCAGCGACGTCGTTATACCCCTCCACGTCGGCCTTGGCAGCGAAATAGAGATAGCGACGGTTTGCCTGCGACTCGCCGGCAAAAGCGTCCTTGAGGTTTTGTTCAGTCTTGGAATCTTTAAGAGCCATCAGCTTTCTCCTTCAGTTTTAATGGACTATGCAACAGCGTTGGTCAAAGCACTGTGAGCTTACTTTAAGGGTAAATCTACAATACGTATAATCGTTTATTATTATTACTTTAATCGGTATAATCTATTACTGGAAATGAACATCCGCGACCTTGAATACCTTGTCGCCGTGAGCGAAACCCTGCACTTCGGGCAGGCTGCCCAGCGGTGTTTTGTCAGTCAGCCCACACTTTCAGGACAGATTCACAAACTCGAGCAGGAACTCGGTGCCACCCTTTTCGAACGGACCAACCGCAGCGTCCACGTCACCCCGATTGGACAGAAGATCATCGGTCATGCCCGGCAGATACTCGAGCAGGCCGATGTCATTCGCAGCTTGGGAAACACCCAGAATGATCCATTGGCAGGCCCGCTCCGGATCGGTGCAATCCACACGCTAAGCCCTTATCTGGTGCCGCTCTTCATGCTGGAACTTCAGTACCAGCATCCGGAACTCTCGCTCGAACTCACCGAGGCCACCACAGATCAGCTGATCTTGAAGCTTCGTGAACATCAACTGGACGGCGCTTTGCTTGCCACCCCTCCGCCCGGTGAGGATCTGGACGAAATTCGACTGTTCAAAGAGCCATTCTGGCTGGCCCACCCGCGGGACCATCACTTCTATAACAAAGACGAGGTATCGCTTTCTGACCTTAAGCATGAAAAAGTTCTGCTGCTCTCGGAAGAGCACTGCCTGTCAGAACAGATCATCAGCGCATGCAAGATCGATAGCCGGGATCTCAGCAATCCGCTTCCGAGACTGAATGCCTCCAGCCTCGAGACACTCGTACAACTGGTAGGCATGGGCCTGGGCGTCACCCTGGTGCCGGCCCTTTCGGTACACGGCGGACGTCTCGCTACCGACAGGGTCATTCTGCGGGAGGTGACCATTCCGGACGCCTTTCGTGAGGTGCGCCTCGTGCATCGGACCACTTTTCCAAGAGAGGCCGCACTCAAGGTATTCTCAGATATCATCTGCGACGTTCTACCGAACACAGTAACATAATCGTCGGGGGATTCATGTCCAAACCTAAAGACAGTGAGCGTCAATATCTATGAGTGCGAGTCCTGAACATCAAATCGGTCAATTAGACTGCTGGAAAGGTCCTGTCACCCTTGAGCCGATCGGCGGGGGTATCACCAACCGCAATTTCGTGGTGACCGACGACGAGCGTAAATTCTTTGTCCGTATGGGAAAGGATATTCCCCTGCACGGTGTCATGCGCTTCAACGAGTTGCAGGCAAGCCATGCTGCTGCAAAAGTCGGGCTGTCGCCGGCCGTCGTGCACCATGTGCCCGGCATTCTGGTGCTTGATTTCGTTGAGGGAAAAACGCTTGCCGAAGAAGACATCAGGCAGGATGTCTATCTGCAGCAGATCGTCCCGATACTGCACACCTGTCACCGTGACCTGACGCAGCATGTCCGGGGGCCGGCGCTCATCTTCTGGGTGTTTCATGTCATACGCGACTATGTGGCGACACTCGAAGATGACGGCAGCCGGATGTGTGATCTGCTGCCCACACTCATGGATAAAAGTTGCGCACTTGAAAAGACCGTGGGATCCGTGGATCTTGTCTACGGGCACAACGACCTTCTGGCCGCCAACTTCATCGATGATGGCAAACGGCTGTGGCTGATTGACTGGGATTACGCCGGCTACAACAGCCCGCTGTTTGATCTGGCCAATCTGGCATCAAACAACGGACTTTCCCCTGATCAGGAAGACTGGCTGCTGGAGCGTTATTTCGGTTGTACGGTTCTGCCCGACTCCCGGCGCGCCTTCGAGGCCATGAAGTGTGCGTCCTTGTTGAGGGAAAGCCTATGGAGCATGGTCTCCGAAATTCACTCCGAGATCGACTTCGACTTCGTCGAATATACCCGTGAGAATCTCGAGCGCTTCGAACAGCAGTGGCAGGTTTTCCACACCTCATGAGCGGGTTCATCACCCTAGGTACGGCGGATTTTCCAGATCACGGGAGATAGTGCGTGCAACTTGATCCCCAGATGACCGCGGTGACAAAAAGGCGTGCTGCCCTTGCCGGTACACCGGATGAACTTGCGGCGCTATCCATTGAAGAGATTCGAAAAGCCTACAACACCGAGCGGGCCTGGTGGAACGAA
>CAYSMI010000171.1:0-3324 GCA_964432165.1 uncultured Acidiferrobacter sp. | reverse complement strand
CAGGTCGACCACTGGCTGTCACGCGGCGGCTGGTAAGGCCATTCTGGAAACTGGAAATATGATGGGCGACTTTACCAGCCGTATCGATACCGCTTCACCTGATTTCGCAGCCAACCGCGATGTCATGCTGGCGAAGACCGCCGCGCTCGCTGACGTGATAGCGAAAGTCGCCCAGGGCGGCAGTGAGAAAGCCCGCCAGCGACATACCGCTCGGGGCAAACTGCTGCCCCGCGAGCGCATTCAAAAGCTACTGGACCCCGGCAGCGGATTTCTCGAGCTTTCGCAGTTGGCCGGGTGGGAGCTCTACGATGACGAGGTTCCCTGCGGAGGGATCATCACGGGAGTGGGCCAGATTCACGGCCGCGACTGCATGCTTGTTGTCAATGACGCCACTGTCAAGGGCGGCACCTACTACCCGATTACGGTCAAAAAACATCTCAGAGCACAAGCGATAGCGCAAGAGAACCGCCTGCCCTGTATCTACCTGGTTGATTCCGGGGGCGCCTATCTGCCGAGACAGGATGAGGTATTCCCCGACCGGGAGCATTTCGGCCGCATTTTTTTCAACCAGGCCAATATGTCCGCCGCCGGAATTCCCCAGATTGCAGTGGTGATGGGCTCCTGCACCGCGGGGGGCGCCTACGTGCCGGCCATGTCCGACCAAGCCATCATCGTCCGTCGTCAGGGAACCATCTTTCTGGGCGGGCCGCCACTGGTAAAGGCGGCGACGGGGGAGGAAGTCAGCGCCGAGGCGCTCGGCGGCGCAGATGTGCATACACGGATCTCAGGAGTCGCCGACTATCTGGCACAGGACGATGATCACGCCCTGACTCTGACCCGGGAGATTGTCTCTCACCTTAATCTTCCGGCCGGCGCAGCAACACCCGGCAATGCTCCCCCATCACCTCGATATGGCGTTGAGGAGCTTTATGGAATTATCCCGTCTGACCCCAGACTGCCCTTTGATATCCGGGAAGTCATCTGCCGGATTGTCGACGGCAGCGACTTTCAGGAGTTCAAAGCCCGCTACGGGAAAACACTGGTATGCACCTTCAGTCGCATCAACGGATACCCGGTTGGCATTATCGCCAACAACGGTATTCTTTTTTCAGAATCGGCGCTTAAAGGAGCGCACTTTATCGAGCTATGCACCCAGCGGGGAATCCCGCTTTTATTTCTGCAGAACATTACCGGGTTCATGGTGGGTAGCCGCTATGAGCATGGCGGCATTGCGCGCGATGGAGCGAAGCTGGTAAACGCGGTTGCTTGTGCCAAAGTGCCTAAACTGACGGTTATCGTTGGCGGCAGTTTCGGGGCCGGCAATTACGGCATGTGTGGCAGAGCCTACGACCCGCGCTTTTTGTGGATGTGGCCCAATGCCAGAATATCCGTAATGGGCGGCGACACCGCAGCACAGGTGCTGTCCCAGATCCGTCGTGATGGTATGCAGAAAACAGGGGATCACTGGCCGATTGAGGACGAAAAAGTTTTTCGCGAGGCTATCAGCGAGCAGTATGACGAGCAGGGGCATCCGTTCTACGCAAGTGCCCGACTCTGGGACGATGGCATCATAGATCCCGCCCACACCCGCAGAATTCTGTCGCTGGCGCTCGCCACCGTTCACAATACCCCATTTGCCAAAACGGAATTCGGCGTGTTTCGCATGTAAGGCGATTAGAATATTGGGCCCGTCGGACCCGCCCGAAACCCGTATGCAGCAAACCTCTATCTCCAGAAGACCCACCCAGCAGGTCCGGGTAGGTCATGTCCTGGTGGGCGGCAATGCACCCATTGTCGTTCAGTCTATGACCAACACCGATACCGCAGATGTGGATGCCACGGTCCGGCAGGTCATTGCGCTTGCAGAAGCCGGGTCCGAGATCGTGCGGATTACGGTAAACAACGAATCGGCCGCCCGCGCTGTTCCGAAAATTCGTGGGCAGTTAGATGCCGCCCGTTGTCCGGTACCTCTGGTCGGCGACTTTCACTATAACGGCCATACCCTGCTGCAGGATTTCAGTGACTGTGCCGATGCGCTCGATAAGTACCGGATCAACCCGGGCAACGTTGGCCGGGGCGAAAAACGCGACGCACGGTTCTGCCAAATGATTGAGCAGGCCTGCCGCCGGAACAAACCGGTGCGCATTGGTGTCAACTGGGGGTCACTCGATCCACAACTGCTTGCGCAGAAACTCGACGAAAATGCAGCCCTGGCAGCCCCGCGCTCGCTTGAAGCGGTCACCCGGGAGACGCTCGTGGATTCTGCGATCAACAGTGCATCACTGGCCCAGCGCGAAGGCCTGCGGCCTGACCAGATCATTCTTTCTGCCAAGGTCAGCGCCGTGCCTGAACTCGTCGCGGTTTACCGACAGCTCGCCGAACGTTCGGACCTCGCTTTACACCTGGGACTCACAGAAGCCGGCATGGCGGACAAAGGCGTCGTCTCTTCTACCGCGGGGCTCGCATTGCTGCTGCATATGGGCATCGGCGACACCATCAGGGTGTCCCTGACGCCTCAGCCCGGAGAAAGCCGTACCCGCGAGGTCCGGATCGCACAAGAAGTCCTCCAGTCGCTGGGACTTCGCAGTTTCAGCCCGCAGGTCACGGCCTGCCCCGGGTGCGGACGTACTACGAGTGATTTCTTCCAGCATCTTGCCGGTGAGGTCGAGGAACACCTCCGACAGCGGATGGCTGACTGGAAAACACAATATCCAGGAGCAGAAACGCTGTCCGTCGCCGTCATGGGATGCGTTGTCAACGGTCCTGGAGAAAGCCGCCACGCGGATATCGGCATCAGCCTGCCGGGCACCGGGGAAAAACCGGTCGCACCGGTCTTTCAGGACGGGGAAAAGATCTGCACCCTACGCGGCGACGATATCGCAACGCAGTTCATTGCGCTCGTCGAGGCCTATGTCAAGAAACGCTTTGGTGCTGAAAATGACGAGCTTCGGTCTGAAAACCTTTCCCGTACAGGCTGATCAATTGCCGATTGAGCAGTAAAGGCTCAGTCCGCGAAGCGCTGAAATACCAGTGCCGCGTTGGTGCCCCCAAATCCAAAACTATTGGACATGACGGTATTGAGATCAGGGGCATCGGTGGTGGAACGCACAATCGGATAACCAAGCGCCTTGGGGTCAAGGTTTTCAATATTGGCCGATGCCGCCATAAAATTGCCGCCCAGCATGATCAGGGAGTAGATTGCCTCGTTGACACCTGCCGCACCCAGGGCGTGACCCGTGAGTGACTTGGTGGCACTCAGTGCGGGCAGCTGATCGCCAAATACGGTACGAATGGCCTCCAGTTCCTGAATGTCGCCCACCGGCG
>CAYSMI010000170.1:0-3324 GCA_964432165.1 uncultured Acidiferrobacter sp. | reverse complement strand
GCGATGCCGGCCCGGCGATTCCCGGAGGTTTTGCCAGCCCCGCCTGCTTGCCGTGCCATTGCCACTGTAACTGTTGCGGTACTCGGACAATAACGACGTTAAGGAAACTGCCCACCACAAGCGCGACCACGACGGTGATGAGATAAAGCAATGATTCGCCACCCGGGGCTAAGGCCAGGGTTTCAATCACTTGGGGGCGGGAGGTGTTGCCTCCATTACATGATGGCGCCCATCTTGAAGATAGGCAGATACATCGCTACGACCAGGGTGCCGACCAAACCGCCCAGAATGCTGATCATAATCGGTTCAATCAGTTTGCTCATGTTGTCCACGGCCTCGCGCACCTCCCGTTCGTAAAAGTCCGCAGCTTTGTTCAGCATGTTTTCGAGCTCGCCAGATTCTTCACCCGTGCTCGTCATTTGCAGGACCATGGGCGGAAACAGGCCGGTCTGTGACATGGCACTAGACAACGACTGCCCGCCGCTGACCACCTCACGGATGGACATACAAGCATCTGAATAGACGCGGTTACCGGTTGCCCCCGCGACAGATTCCAGTCCCTCGACCAGCGGTACCCCGGAACCAAACATCGTGGCCAGCGTGCGTGCAAAGCGCGAGATCGCGGCTTTGCGCAGAATGATGCCGAATATCGGCAGCCGCAAAGCGATCCGGTCCACCCGGTGACGCATCGCCTCTGAGCGCCGGTAGGACATCGAGATGATGATGATGACACCGGCAATGATGCCAAAGATCTGCAGCCACAGATCGCGGAAACTGCGTGACAGTTCAATCACGATGGCGGTCAATGCCGGTAGACTGGCGCCAAAACTGGAGAACAGGTCCTCAAACTGCGGAATGACAAACACCAGCAGGAGCACAGTGACGATAAAGCCCACAGCCAGCACCGCCGCCGGATACCACATGGCGCCTTTGACTTTTGCCTTGATCTCCTCGATGTTTTCCATATAGAGCGCCACCTTGTCCATCAGGTCGTCAAGGTTTCCCGATCGCTCACCCACCGCCACCAGGCTGGTGTACAGAGAATCGAACTGGCGCGGGAATTTCTGCAGGGCCTCGCTCAGCGCGGTCCCGCTTTCGACATCGAGCCGAACGGCGCCAAAGATCTCCCGGACTTTGGGCTGATCTGTTCCTTCAGCGATTGCTTTATAGGATTGGGCAATGGGCAGACCTGCCCCGAGCATGGTGGCGAGCTGGCGGCTGGCAATGGAGATATCCTTGGGTTTGATCTTCTTACTGAAAAGCGACTTGGGTTTTTTGCGCACTGACCGCGGGTTGATACCTTCCCGTCGCAGGATGCTGCGGACGTAAGCCGGACCTTGCGCCTCCATCTCACCGGTAACTTTTCTGCCCTGGCCATCGGTACCCGCCCAGGTGAAAACCTCCTGAGCCTTTTCTGATTTCTTTGCCATGGGCTCAGACGTCAGTGACCCGCAATACTTCCTCAAGACTGGTAATGCCGGCGCGCACTTTGACAAGACCCGCCTGGCGCATTGTCATCACGCCTTCTGTCAGGGCTTGTTTTTCAATCGCCTCCTGCCCTGCGTTTTGCACGATCAGTCCGGCAATGGCTTCGGTGACGGGCATGACCTGAAATACTCCCGTTCGTCCCTTGTAGCCCCGGGTGCACTCGTCACAGCCTTCAGGCCCGAATAGCTTGAGATTGTCGGAATCACCTGACTTCGAAAAACCTGCGCCCGTGAGCACCTCTTCCGGATACTCTGCCGGCTTGCGGCAGGCTGTGCACAGTTTCCGGACCAGTCGCTGGGCCAGGATCAGGTGCACCGAAGCGGCAACATTAAACGGCGCCACTCCCATATTAAGAAGCCGCACGATCGTGGATGGCGCATCATTGGTATGCAGTGTCGAAAGGACCAGATGACCCGTCTGTGAGGCCTTGACGGCAATGTCCGCCGTTTCAAGATCCCGAACCTCACCCACCATAATGATGTCGGGATCCTGCCGGAGAAAAGCACGCAGTGCTGCTGCAAAACTGAGGTTGGCCTTCTCGTTGATGCTGACCTGGTTGATTCCCGGGAGGTTGATCTCAATGGGGTCTTCGACACTGCTGATGTTGACTTCCGGGGAGTTCAACGTTGAAAGCGCTGAATACAGCGTAACCGTCTTGCCACTGCCGGTTGGCCCGGTGACGAGAATCATGCCGTGGGGTTTATATATGGCCTCCTCGTAGGCCTTAAACTGCTCGGCTTCGAGCCCCAGTGCGGTGAGGCTAAGATCGGTGCCGCTGTTGTCCAGAACACGGATAACGACTTTCTCGCCGAATTGGGTGGGCAGCGTGCTCACACGGAAGTCAATCTCGTGTCCTTTGGAGAGTGTCAGTTTGATACGCCCGTCCTGAGGCACCCGTCGTTCGGCAATATCCAGGTGCGAAAGGATTTTCACCCGGGCCGTGATTCTGGCAGTGAGCGACAGCGGCGGGTTGGCAATTTCATGCAGTACACCGTCGAGCCGGTAGCGGATTCGCAGTTTTCCTTCATAAGGTTCGATATGGATGTCAGAGGCCTTCTGGCGGATGGCATCCATCAGAATCTTGTTGACGAAGCGCACCACGGGGGTGTCGACTTCAGCGGTCTCGGCGCTGGATGGAGCCGCCGTTTTCGCCGCCATATCCTCAAGACCGGAATCCTCGTTGAGATCGGCAAGTTCTGAACTGATGCCGCTGGCGATGTCACGGATGACCTGGGTGAGTAATTTGGGATCAACGAGAATGGCTTCTACCCCAAACCCGGTCTGGAATGTGAAGGCATCAAGGCCAGAGACATCGCTTGGGTCGGGTACTGCGAGGAAGACCTTGGACCCCCGTTTAAACAGCGGCAGCACGCCGTGGGTTTCCAGGAAACGCCCATCCACCATTTCCTGGGGCCGGTACCCAAGATCAAAGGCTCTGAGATCCATCAGCGGCATTCCCGACTCTTCGGACGCGCACCTGAGCAGTGCCGTGCGGTCCGCTTCTCCCTGATCAAGCGCCTCCTGTAGAAAAGAGCGATGGCCTTTCTGTGCCGCTTCAAAGGTTTCCCGGGCGCGCTCTTTGGAGAGCAGGTTGGCTTCAACGACCCGCCGGGAAAGACCTGACAGGGTCGTCCCCCGGACCGAGATCGAAAATGGAGACTGACTTTGTTCCATGACTAATTAGTAAAGAAAAACCTCAAAGCGTTCGTGAGCGCTACCTGCAATCCCGGCGGATCCGGTATCTGTGCAATTTAATTGCGCAGAATCAGTGCAATCCGCTAATATTCTCATAACACTCTAACAGAACAGGCGCTTTGCATTCGCGATAAAATCCCT
>CAYSMI010000169.1:0-3324 GCA_964432165.1 uncultured Acidiferrobacter sp. | reverse complement strand
TGCCCTGCTCGGTACGCACCCGGCGTGAGAACGACTGAGCGCTAGATCTGCTGACCCGAAAGACGCATCAACTGGCAGCCGTTGATGCGCCAGTTCTCAGATTCGTCGCGCACCATCTGGTAGGCCGCAATCCAGGAACTGCCGTCTCGGGCATAAACCTGTACCCCGAAGACGGGCCCGTCGGAGGTTTGCTTTGCGCCCAGAAAATCAACCCGCTGGGGTTGAATCAGTACCGCGTAGCCCTGGCGGACCATGGCCATGAAGATCTCTTTGCTCTGAAACTTGGCCTTGATTACCGGCGAGGCCTGGGCATAGGCAGTGGTCGCGTCGCCGCGGGCAAAGGCATCGAGCTGGCGGCTGATGACCTGTTGCATGAGTTCCGTATCAGCGGCACCGGGTATCTCCCCGGCACTCACAAGGGCTGGTGACAGAGCGAGCATCAGCCCCAGCACCCGCACTAGTTTCTCGAACATGTCGTTACTCTGATCGTTGATCTACTGACATCCTGATCCTCAAGCCCTGAAGCGGCTGTCGTCGCGGCGTTGCCCGGAAAAGCGCAGGAAAAGTGTCGCCGGAATCAGTTGGGTCGGCGGCTCATCAGGTGTGCGTACTTGAGATCGTCAAAACTGCCCCGGTAGTCGTCGAGGTTGCTGATCAGCATCTCGCGATACTGGTCGACAAAGTACTCAATTGCCTGATCGCGGTCTTCATCATAGGCGAGGACATCATCGGCATGGGAAGCCACAACGAAAGCGTTGAACCGCGCTGTACCATACATCATGCCCTGACTGACATTCTCCTTGTGGAAACGCTGAGCCTGCTGATTGGCAAGGTCAATAAACTTGTCGGCAACTTCGCGAAGCTGGGCATCAAGTTCCTCATCGCTCAGCTCGTCACTATCGGGTCTGTCACTCATTGCGTCCTCCGTGGGGCTGTTCGACTACTCCGCCCATTCTACGGGCACCCCGGATGCGCTGCCACGCGTGACCCGAACACAGCGGTCCCAGGGGTCCAGTCAGACACTTGCGGCAGATACCCGGTTGTCCAGAAACGCGGCCAGGTGATCACACAGATCCTGCGCATCGTCAGCGGCACCGTGGATAAAACTTGACTTGCGCCGGCGCAGGAAGGTCATGCCCATCAGGTACATGCCGGGTGAGTCGACCGCCCCTCCGTCGTGGCGGATCTTCCCTTTGCGGTCCAGGACCGGGACATCCAGCCAGGCATAATCGGGCCGAAATCCCGTCGCCCACAGCACGCTGCGAATCTCGCCACTGCGGAGGTCCAGCCCCAGCGGTGGAGCTTCCTCGACGGTGGTCGATGCAAACCGGTGAGGTGCTTCGGCCTCCTGGTCGAGCCCGTGTTCGGTCGCCCACTCGTCGATGGTATTGAGCAGCCGGTTCATCTTGAGGTCCGCCAGTGCACAGTTGTTTCTAAGAGAACCCGAAAACTGCGCCTGGCCATCGTTGATGCCAGCCAGGCGGCCAATCAGCTTGACCCCGATGTCGGTCAGCGCATTGAGGTCCAAAGTGGTGCGCTGCGGGGAGCCGGCCAGTTGCGGCGAGGGTACCCGGCGGGCCCGGTTGATGTCATCGATCTCGTCGTAACGCTCGTCGAGCACGCCCGCAGCATCCATCCACCACTGGATATCCCGACCGCGGTAGAGCCGCGGCATACGCACATGCTCACCGACCGCGAGCGTCACGGGCCGGCCCGAGCGGTGGATTTCGTCGGCAAGCTGGGCGCCCGTGGCCGAAGCCCCGACCACCAGTACCCCGCCTTCGGGCAACTGGTCGGGATTCCGGTAGTCCAGAGGATCGAAGGAGGCAACGCCGGGCGGAAGGGAGGCCGCAACGGGCGGTATGCTGGCCAGATTGCAGGCGCCACTGGCGATCACGACCGCCCGGCACCGCCACTCGCCCCGGTTGGTCTCAACCCGGTAAGCCTCCCCAATGCGGGATACCGACGTGACCTCGGTCCGGGTTTCGACCGGCGCCGAGATCACGTCCGCGTAGTGCTCGATGAACTCGATCACCTCGGGAACGGTCATGAAGCCGTCGGGGTCGTCTCCCGAATAGGCCAGCCCCGGCAGGCGACTCTGCCAGTTAGGGGTGAGCAGCCGCAGTGAATCCCAGCGCTCGGTCTTCCATGAATGGGCTACGTCGGCGCGCTCCAGCACCACATGATCGATATTCCGATCACTCAGGCACCGGCTTATCGCCAGACCGGCATGCCCGGCACCGATGACGACAGTGTCGACATGCACAGGTCCTGACGATTGCACTCGAATACGCTTTAGGTGACCTCTACTGAGATGTTGGTCGGATTGGCAATAATGTCGTAGACAGCCGAGCGTTTCTGTGACTGGGCCACCACTGCTTCGATATCTTCCTTCGAGGCATCTGCATCGATCTGGTAACTCACCTTAACGCCGGAGAAACCGTTGCGGACATCGCTATCGATGCCGAGGATACCCTGAACGTCCATGTCGCCCTCGAGTGTCGCCGAGACGGAGTTCAATTGAATCTCCCGGTTCTGGGCAACCGCCGCAACGCCTGCCGTCAGGCAACTGGCCAGTCCGGCCAGTACCAGTTCGACGGGTGTTGCGCCGTGGTCCTCCGAGGCAAAAATCTCGGGATGATCGGCATCAAAACTGAACTCGGTTCTGTGCTGCTGCTCCTCGCCAAGCCCGAAAAAACCTTCCACGCTGGTCCGGCTGTGAGTGCCATGGACCCAGTCGCATTTCGCGCGCCAGGTGAACTGCGCCGCTTGTGGCGCCTCGGTCAGCGCTTCCCGCGCACCCAACAGAGCCTCTACGTTTACACCATTGTCCACTTTATCGCTCATCGCTATCCTCCATTTGGACTTGATCTTAGTCCCCCAAGCATACCGCGTAGAAAGGATAGAAACCAGTCAGCCCGCTCTGTTGGCAAAGCAGAGCCTATGCTGATGTTCCTCAGCCCTCGCAACACGCACTCGGCCCGGCGATTAACGTGGGGCTATTCTCCTGTACAGCAAGATGCGCTAGTCTCTGCCGGTGCGCTTTGATCA
The DNA here is from genome assembly GCA_964432165.1 of uncultured Acidiferrobacter sp. GTDB lineage: Bacteria > Pseudomonadota > Gammaproteobacteria > Arenicellales > UBA868 > UBA868. The sequence goes on along the minus strand of CAYSMI010000169.1, from coordinate 273 downwards.
TAAGAAAGTTCTCGTAACGGGAGCCTCGCGCGGGATCGGCCGTGCCATCGCCCTTCAGTTCGCCGCCGCAGGCGCCGCTGTTGCGGTGCACTACCGCACGAACCAAAACGCCGCTGAAGCCACCCTGGCCGAGCTGTCCGGTACCGGCCATACGCTGTGTGCCGGCGATGTTGCTGATCCCGATGCGGCGGGACAACTGGTCGCCACAGCCGTGAACAACCTTGGCGGCCTCGACATTCTCGTCAACAACGCCGGCATCTTTGAGGCGCATCC
>CAYSMI010000168.1:0-3325 GCA_964432165.1 uncultured Acidiferrobacter sp. | reverse complement strand
GCATTGCAGGAGGGCTTTGACCATAACGGGGGGTGTTATCTGCCCTTGTCCGGGATTGATCGTATCCAGCCTCTGCAGCCCAGCGGTTTTGAACTCTTCAGCAATGGCAGACGCGTTGCCGATTGCGAAAAACTGGTTATCGCCGCAGGACATGGATCCGTAGACCTGGGCGCTCAGGTCGGTATCACTGTGCCAATTCACCCCGAACAGGGTCAGATTATTGTCACCGAACGCAGCGCCCATTCGCTGACTTACCCGACTAACCTGGTCCGCCAGACCGGCGAGGGCGGCTTTTTGTTGGGCCCATCGGCACGGGATGTGGGTTTCGATGCCGACACGAATACCGGAACGCTGCAGGAGATCGTCCGCCGCTGCGCGACGGCATTTCCTTATCTTCGAAAATTGCGCATCCAGCGCAGTTGGGCGGCCCTGCGCATCATGACGCCTGACGGTTTTCCCGTTTACAGCCAGTCTAAGGAATTTCCGGGCGCATTCGCTTTTTCCTGCCACAGTGGCGTAACACTCGCCGCAGTCCATACGCAGGATGTATGCCAGTGGGTGCTCGATGGAGCGATCCCGTCGGCTTATCAGTGTTTTGGGCCGGAGCGTTTTGATGTTTCAGAAACGGACTGATCTCAGTGATCCGGTGACCTTCAGTTTTGAGGGTCGTCAGCTAACTGCAAACCGTGGCGACACCATTGCGGCGGCCCTTTTGGGTTGCGGTATCTTTGAGTTCCGACGCACGGTAGTGAGTGATGCTCCACGGGCCCCTTTTTGCATGATTGGAAACTGTTACGAGTGTCTCGTAGAAGTCCAGGGCGAAGGCCTGGTGCAGGCCTGCCTTACAGAAGTTGTTGAGGACATGCGTGTCGGCATGACGACGCTCAAGCATTCCAAGGCTGAGTAAAAACTGAAATCCAGAAAAATGACTGGGACCGTATGCTGCTGTGATGTCGCGATTGTCGGCACCGGACCGGCCGGTATGGCTGCAGCCTGTGTACTGGCAAAAAGCGGCAGGGATGTGGTTGTGCTTGATGAGCAGAGTGCCCCGGGAGGACAAGTGTATCGGGAGATCGACCGGGTCTTTGCCGATCGACTCGAAGACGTAAAGGCGCTTGGCGAGGACTACGCCGCTGGTCACGCGTTAGTGGATCGGTTCCGAAAGAGCGGTGCCCGGTATCGGCCCGGCGTCTCGGTGTGGCAGATTGCCTCGGATCAGGAGCCTGAACTTGCGCTGGGACTGATCGAGCGGGGGTCGGCGCAGATGTTGTATCCAAAACATGTCATCCTCGCGACTGGCGCGATGGAACGCCCGGTACCGTTTGAAGGCTGGACCCTGCCCGGGGTCATGACCGTGGGCGCCGCGCAGACGCTGTTGAAATCCTCCCGCCTCTTGCCTCATCCAGACGTCGTTCTGGCCGGTACGGGACCCTTGCTTTACCTATACGCGAGACAACTCAAGAATCTCGGGGTCAAACCGCAGGCAATTCTCGATACCGGTCCTTCGCTTTCTTTGCGCACAGCCTTGCTCGGACTTAATGCTATGAGCGCCTGCCCCAAAGCGATGTTGCAGGGCATGCGCTGGTTATGGAGTGCGAGGACCGCGATGGGTATGACGCGAGGCGTGCGCGCGCTGAAGGCGCAAGGCCAAGATCGTCTGCGCGCTGTAAGTTACGAGGCGCAGGGGCGTCGCCATGAGTTATCTACATCATTGCTGCTGGTGCACGATGGCGTGATTCCCAATACCTGGCTTTCGATGTCAGCCGGCATTAAGCATCATTTTGATTCGGTTCAGTCCTGCTGGGTGCCGGACATTCACGGGGCGGGCATGACCAGTCGGCAGTGTATCTCGATGGTCGGTGATGCCACCCGGATCAGTGGAGCGCAGGTGGCAGCGCTGCAGGGCGAACGAGTCGGGCATGAGGTCGATGCGTACCTTAAGACTCAACAGCGCCCAGCGGCTTCCGTCGAGCCCGCGGTATTAAGGCGCCAGCGCCGGCTGCGTAGTTTTCTTGATCACGCCTTTAGGCCGACCGGCCAGTTTCAACTGCCGGAAGATGACACTATCGTCTGTCGCTGCGAAGAAGTCACCGCCGGTGAGATTCGCGAAGTTGCAGCGAGCGGCTGCATGGGTCCCAATCAGGCTAAGGCCTTCACCCGCTGCGGGATGGGTCCGTGTATGGGGCGAAAGTGTGCGTTGACGGTAAGCCAGTTGATGGCGCAAGTCCACGGCGTCTCCGTGGAAGAGATGGGTCATTACCGGATTCGGCCCCCGATTCGGCCGATTACAGTGGGCCAGTTGGCCGATATGCCTCTGCGTCAGGAGATGGTCGAATCAACGGGAGACGGTTAGCGGCCTGTAAAACCCATCTTGGGGAAAAATCCCACGCCGAGAACCGCGCCAAACCCGCTTTCAGTACACCGAAGATAAGGAGTGCGCCAGAATTGATGAGTCTCAGGACCATTCCGTCTGATAGGGGTCATCAATCAAATTATTTAAATAAAGCACTTTACAAATCAGGTACTGTGGGTTCAGATTGGTTCAGCTAAAAGCGATCGATTGCGACACCTCGTCGGAACCATTGTTTTTCGCGAACCCAATATTGGATTAATCAATGGGAGGAGTTATGCGTAATTTTAGAAGAACCATGCTCTCTGCTGGATTGGGCGCCACCCTGCTGTCAGTGGGGGCGATGAATTCAGCGGTTGCAGAAGTGGGTTTTGGTAAACCCGGAGACGCTGTCGATCTGGTGGTCGGATATCAGCCGTACTACACGGAGTCCTGGTCAGGTGTTGTGATCAACGGCCAGCAGTTGTGGAAAAAGTATTTGCCGGCCGGTTCCGACGTCAAGTTTGAGATCGGTCTTCAGGGGTCCGTTATCGTTGGCAAAATGCTGGGGGAGAAAAACCACCTCGGGTATATGGGCGATATGCCGGCGATCGTGTCGACTACCAAGCAGGATAAGGTCGATATCCGCATGATTGCGGTTCTGGGAACATCCCGCCAGCAGTGCAACGTATTTCTGGTAAAGAACGATGCGCCACAGTTCGCCAACGGCATGGAAGCGGTGAAGTGGATGGACGGCAAACTGGTTGCGGCACCTCACGGCGCCTGTACCGACCGCTTTGCTCGTTGGGCATTTGAGCAGGCCGGTATCAAACCCAAGAAGTACCTGAACATGAACATTGAGGTTATCACCTCTAGCTTTAAGAACAACAAGCTAGACGCCGCGGTTATCTGGGAGCCGACTGCTTCGAAGATTCAGTTGTCCGGACTGGCGCGTCGTGCTGCATCTGGTGAAAGCTTCGACGGTGTTGAAGGTGG
>CAYSMI010000167.1:0-3417 GCA_964432165.1 uncultured Acidiferrobacter sp. | reverse complement strand
GCTGGCTGCGCTGTGCCTTGGCAAATGTCTCAATCCTCTGCGCGGTGCGCTCCAGAACTCCCCGGTTCTGATCATCCAAATCTTCGACGGCTGATTCGAGTGCGCCGCGATCATACGTAACAGCTTGCCCAGGACTCATGTCGCCCAGACGCGTTGCCTCCTTGAGCAAAGCCTGCCGGCCTCCGGTTCTGACACGCTCAACAATATCTACAGCTGCGGCATAGGTCTCGGCATCGACGGGTTCTCGCTGCAGGGTTCGCAATTCAGAGAGTGTCTTGACCTTGAGTGTTGCCATCGCCTAGTTCCCTCCCTGATTGGACGCTTTTGGATCACCGCTGCGCCTCGTAATCTTTAACGCGCGACGGTCCAGTTCTTTTTCGACGTCTGTTATCCGTACACCCGCCCGGGCCATGGCAACCATCGTGAAATAAATGAGATCCGCTGCTTCATGAGTAACATCCGAAACACCATCCGCCTGTGCGAGTTCATCTGCCTCTTCCCGAAGTTTCGCTGCAAGCAATCCTTCCTCTGCGAGCAGGCGCCCGGTATAGGAGCCTTCGGCCGGTGCTGCTTTTCGATCCCGCAAGGTGGTTTCAAGACGCTTCAGCCCGGTTGAATCCCCCCAGCATGATGATCTATTTAGATGACAGAAGCCGGGGCCGGATTGGCTGACCGAAAAACGCAGGGTGTCCCGGTCGCAGTCAAGTTCTATGCTGTGAAGTTTTTGAACGGCGCCGGAGGTCGCCCCTTTTATCCAGAGTGCATCTCGCGAGCGCGAGTGATAGGCTCCCTTGCCCTCATCGACGGCAACCCGAAGACTGTCGAGATCGGAGTAGGCGAGCCCAAGCGCGAGGCCCGACTCATCAACCACCACCGTTGTCCACAGCCCGTCCTCACGGTCGGTCTTAAGACATGCCGCTGTCGCATCGGCGAGATCAAACCGGTTTGTATAAAGCGCCATGCCGACCTGTGCATCCGCCCCCAGGGCGTCAATAAGCCCTACGTCTTGTGCCGTAGCGACGCCGCCTGCAACGGTTAAGGCGGCATCGCCTGCCGCATCGACGAGCTCTTTGATACCGGCTTCATCGATGCCGCCAAGTCGTCCTTCCCGCTCGACGAACGTGACCAGAAATCCCCCGACATAGGCTTTAAGTTCCTGCATCCGGTCAAGGACGCCCCGGCCTGTTTTTTTGGTCCAGCCTTCAACGACAATATCGCCATCAACAGCATCCAGTGCGGCAATCACCCGATCCCGCGGCAGCTGACTCAGAAGCTCAGGTTCGGCAGCTGTACCCAGAATGATCTTTCGCGCACCCGCGTCGAGCCAGAACCTCGCGGTTTTTAGATCCCGGATACCCCCGCCCACGCGGCACGGTGCCCGCGCGAGAAGATCGAGAATCGTTTCCTGATTGCTTCCCGTACCAAGCGCTGCATCAAGATCAATAACCGCGACCTCGCCTACTCTGCCGAAGCGTTCTGCAATCGGGCGCGGGTCTCCTGCATCCAGCGCCTTTTCCTTGCCGCCAATGAGCTGAACGGCATGTCCGTTCTGTAAATCAATAGAGGGAATAATCATGGACGGACCTCCACACCGGCATCTCTCAGTACCGTTTTAAGGCTTGCCACCGTGTACTCGCCATCATGGAAAATAGATGCTGCCAGCACCGCATTCGCACCGGCTTTGAGCGCATCGATCAAGTGCTCCGGATTGGCGGCGCCTCCAGATGCAATCACAGGGACGGTTACGGCCTCACTGACGGCGCTCAGCAGATCGAGTTCATAGCCGGAGCGGGTGCCATCACGGTCCCAGCTCGTCAGCATAATCTCCCCGCTACCCCTTTCAACCACCTCTCTTGCCCACTGGATAACATCCCGGCCGGTCCGCTCGCGTCCCGATTGCACCACCACCTCCCATCCGCCGCCGTTCTGTCGAACCGCATCTATCGCGACCACAGTGCACTGGCTCCCGTAACGCAGCGCCAGGGCATCAATGAGCTCAGGATTGACAACGGCAGCGGTGTTTACACTGACTTTGTCGGCCCCTGCGTCGAGCAAGAGACCCGCATCATCGATCACCCGGACGCCGCCGCCGCAGGTCAGCGGAATACTCAGCCCTTCCCGGACCCTGCGTACCGTTTCATGCTGATGACTCCGGCCCTCGGGGGTCGCAGACACATCAAGCAGGATCAGTTCGTCGGCGCCCTGACCCTCATAGTTCATGGACAACTCGACAGGACACCCTGCATCCCTCAAGCCCTGAAACTTGATGCCCTTGACCACCCTGCCATCCCGACAATCAAGGCACGGAATCACTCTTGCGGTCAGCATGGCGTATGCTCCTGCGCCGCACCCAACCAGCGTTCAATCAGCGAGGCTCCCCATTTTCCTGAAAGTTCAGGGTGAAACTGGCAGGCCAGAACCGGCCCGCGCTCAATAGCCGCCACGAATGCGCCTCCATAATCCGCCATTGCCCCCACCCAGCCCTGGGGGATTTCTGTAAGCCGGTAGGAGTTGGCGAAATAGCCATAGCCCTCGGTAAGAAACCGGCAGTCCGGAGCGGGTCGGACGAGATTCCAGCCAAGCTGCGGCACGCGCACCGGCTCATCAAAACGCGATGCCTGCACATCAAAAACCCCGATCCCCTCCGTTCCCGGACTTTCCTCGCTGGCGCTCCCGAGAACCTGAAGGCCGAGGCATATCGCCAGGGTCGGTCTCGCCTCATTAACCCGCTGGCGGATGGCGTCCACCAGCCCCCGGCTATTGAGCTGATCCATGATGGCTGCGAAAGCGCCCACCCCAGGCAGCACCACATACTTGGCCGATGTTACGGCGGCCGGTTCATCGACCAGTACCGCTTTGCACTTTGCCCTCTTAAGTCCGGCAAGCACCGATGCGAGATTGGCTGTCCCGGTGCGGATCACAGCGACATCATTCATCCCAGCGTTCCCTTGGTGCTTGGAACCGATGAATCGCCGTCACGCGTCACGGCCTGGCGCAGTGCAACGGCGACGGCCTTGAACGCGGCTTCACTTCGATGATGATCATTGCGCCCTTTCAGCATATCCACATGCAGCGCCATCCGTCCGGCGATGGCCAGTGATTCGAAAAAATGCGGGATGTTCTCGCACGACAGACCGCCAAGACGTTCACGCTCCAGCGAAAGGTCTACAACCGGAAAAGGCCGGCCGGAAAGATCCACCACAGCCCGGCAGAGCGCCTCATCCAGAGGAATATGGGCAGAGCCAAAGCGGGCAATGCCCTTTCTTTCATCAAGTGCGTTATCCAGACAACTGCCGATGACCAGGGCGCAGTCTTCAACGCTGTGATGATCATCGATATCGAGATCACCCTGGCACTTGAGGTTGAGATCAAACCGGGCGTGCTTGGCGAGAGCCGTCAACATATGGTCGAAAAACC
>CAYSMI010000166.1:0-3447 GCA_964432165.1 uncultured Acidiferrobacter sp. | reverse complement strand
GCCACAGCACATGAGACGGGATGCCCGCCATAGGTATATCCCATGCCCAGCGCACCATGTTTCTTGCTCTGGGACTTCAGGACATCATAGATTTTGTCCGAGATCATCAGTGCGGAGATCGGCAGATAGCCCGAAGAGAGCTGCTTCGCGCAGGTGACCATGTCAGGCTTGATGCCGTAAGTCTCGGAACCCCACATGTTGCCAGTTCTTCCAAAACCGCAAATGACCTCGTCGGCCACCATCAGTACGTCGTATTTGTTGAGCACCGCCTGTATTTTTTCAAAGTAGGTCGCCGGGGGGACCATGACCCCACCGGCGCCCATGACGGGTTCCGCCACGAACGCCGCGACGGTGTCGGGATCTTCCTTGAGGATCAGCTGCTCGAGGTTGTCGGCAAGACGGGTTGCGAATGCTTCTTCAGATTCTCCGGCCTCGCTGTACCGGTAGTATCCCGCCGTATCGGTGTGGAGCATCCGCTCCAGCGGCAGGTCAAAATCATTCTGCATCAGGGGGATTGCGGTGAGACTGCCTCCTGCCACGGTCACACCGTGGTAACCCCGCTTACGGGAGATGATCTTCTTTTTCTTCGGCAGACCGCGTCCATTGTTGTAATACCAGGTAAAGCGGATCATCGCGTCGATCGCCTCTGACCCGGAACTCAGGAAGAAAGCTTTGGTCATCGGCTCAGGCGCGATTTCCATCAGCTTTTCCGACAGTGCAATGACGGGTTCGGTAGAACGATGCGCAAAAGTATGCGAATAGGGCAGTGCGGCAAACTGGTCAGCCGCCGCCTGAGCCAGTCGCGGTTCGGAAAATCCCAGCGATACGCACCAAAGACCGCCCAGGCCTTCAAGATACCGATTACCCCGGTCATCCCAGACGTACACACCTTCTCCGCGCGAAATTACGAGCGGGCCCTGTTCTTCATGGGCTGCAAGGTTTGTATAGGGGTGCAGCGCGTGGGCGATATCCTTTTTCTGGGCTTCACTGATGGGTGCGTTCATGGGAACCTCGACGGTGTCGACTGGGCTGTCGAATTGGGTAACGATGAAAAATGATGGGAGCGCGAAGCATTCTGCCTTGAATTGCGATAATCAACAAGCGCTCCTCATCCGGCCTCCGCGACCGAAGACAGTGCCCGCGCGGCCTCCTGGCCTTCGCCGGCACACCAGGCACGAAAGCCGCCCAGACCCCGGTTCTGCCACTCGGCATGGGCCAGTTGCCATCCCTTGCCGCGGGCCTGGTCGATCTCATCGGGAGTGAGATTACCCTCCAGAGTGAATTCTTTTTCCAGATGGCGGTAACCCTGTGCCACGGTGTCGGTGGCGAGACCACAGTAAATGGTGACCTCAAAATGGTAGACAGCATCAGTGAGACTGTCGAACTTGTGAAGTTCCTGCGAAAGGCCGACAATCGGAAATATCGTCACGAGGATCAGCGAAACTCCCCGCGATTTTGCGGTCGTGAGCCGACGCGAGGAATTGTTCAGGAAGGGGCGCTTTCGCATGATGCTGGATCTGTTATCAAGTTGGCGCTAACTTAGCACGACCGAATTCTCAAAGGAGTTAAGGAGATGGATACAGCCGTCAAGGAAGTCGTAGGCCATTACATTGGTGGCCAGTTGGTCTCAGGGTCCAGCGGACGTTTTGGTGATGTCTATAACCCGGCCACGGGCGAGATCGCCAGGACGGTCGCATTGGCAAGCGCCGATGAAGTGCGCCGGGCCATCGCGAATGCCGCAGATGCTTTTTCGGACTGGGCCGAGGTGCCTCCGGCGCGGCGGGTGCAGGTGCTGTATCGTTACCGGGAGTTGCTGATCCAGAATATGGATGAACTGGCGCGGCTTTTATCCTCCGAGCACGGCAAGACGGTTGAGGACGCCAAGGGGTCGATCACCCGAGGCCTTGAGGTCGTGGAGTTTGCCTGCGGTATTCCCCAGCTGCTTAAGGGTGAGTTCAGTGAAGGCGTTGCAGGCGGTGTCGACTCGTGGAGCATGCGTCAGCCGCTGGGGGTCGTTGCCGGCATTACACCGTTTAATTTTCCTGCGATGGTGCCGATGTGGATGTTTCCCGTCGCAATTGCGTGTGGTAATACCTTTATTCTCAAGCCTTCCGAGCGTGACCCTTCCTGCGCCGGGTACATGGCAAGGCTGATGACCGAGGCTGGTCTGCCGGACGGTGTCCTCAATGTGGTCAACGGCGACAAAGAGGCCGTTGATGTGCTGCTGTCTGACCCAGCAATTCAGGCAGTCAGTTTTGTGGGATCAACCTCAGTCGGTGAATACATCTATCGGACAGGCTGTGCACACGGCAAGCGGGTCCAGGCACTGTGTGGTGCAAAGAATCATATGGTTGTCATGCCGGATGCCGACATGGGGCAGGTGGTAGACGCCGTCATGGGGGCGGCGTACGGGTCTGCCGGTGAGCGTTGCATGGCGATCTCGGTTGTGGTCGCGGTCGGTGACGACACGGCAGACCGCATGATGGAGCAGCTCGTTCCCAGAATAGAAACACTCAAGGTCGGGGCCTATGACCAGGACGGGGCAGAGATGGGTCCAGTGATCACGCCGGATGCCCGTGACCGGATCAGAGGCTATATCGACCGGGGCGTTGAAGAGGGGGCCGAACTTGTGGTGGACGGTCGCGACATTTCGATTTCGGGCTACGAGTCCGGATGTTTTGTCGGGGCAACGGTATTTGACCGGGTGACGTCCAAGATGGATATCTATCGCGATGAGATTTTCGGACCGGTGCTATCGGTGGTCCGTGTGGACAACTACGAAGAAGCACTGGCTCTGGTTAATGAGCACGAGTACGGAAATGGTACGGCTGTCTTTACCCGTGACGGTGATACGGCCCGTGACTTCGGCCATCGTGCCCGGATCGGTATGGTTGGCGTTAACGTCCCGATTCCGGTCCCGTTGGCGTTTCACAGCTTTGGCGGTTGGAAGCGGTCACTCTTTGGCGATCACTATATGCATGGACCTGAAGGTGTTCGCTTCTATACAAGAATGAAAACCCTGACCTCACGCTGGCCGTCAGGCATCAAGGAGGGTGCGGTTTTCAATTTCAAGGCAGGCGGCGAGCACTAGCCCTCGAAGGCATTCTCGGCCTCAGTGCCGGCGTTAACGGCGCGTTACTGATCGAGCCTTAAGTTATCGATCAGGCGCACTGATCCAATGCGGACCGCGATCAGGGCCTGGGCGCGCTGTAATGGTGTCGCCGGCAGTTCGGGAGTCCAGTGCTCGGGGTCACGCACCTCGGCATATTCGACCGTGAGCCCGCCGTAATCCAGAGCGTTGGCCATGGTCGCCGAGAGAATTTTGGGGTCTCTTTCTCCGGTTGACCACGCATCGTGTGCTGCGCACAGGGCCGGGTAGATAAGCTGCGCCCGGGATTTTTCTTCAGCATCCAACAGGACGTTTCGAGATGACAGCGCTAGGCCCGA
>CAYSMI010000165.1:0-3487 GCA_964432165.1 uncultured Acidiferrobacter sp. | reverse complement strand
AACCGGCTTTCAAGGTGGCTACCTGCACAGACGGCGGCTGCACTGACCCGCCAGAAGCCGCAGGCGTGATCTGCGCGGACCGCGCCGGATCTCGGTCCGACAGAAAGCCCGATCCGATCCACAGGCCGACGATGAGCGTCAGCGCAAGCGCGACCAGGACGGATTTTTTCATCCATACACTCCAAGAATGCCCAACACGTGCCCCTGCGGGTGGCGGGAATTATAGCTTCGCCCCTGAGGTGCAGGGGTCGAGGAGTCGTCACGTTGGGACCCGTTAACAGTCAAAGGCGGGTGCCAACCGTGATCAGAATTTGACTTGATGCCGAAACCGCAGTTTCACAACCCCAGATATCGGGCAGTGATGGACCCGTCGCTCTGCAAAGCGCTCGAATCTCCAGACCAGACCGTCCGCCCCTTCTCAACGACAAAGTGCTGATCAGCAATTCGCGCGAGATCTGAGACATTCTTGTCGATCACCAGGATCGACAGTCCCTCTCGCTTTAACTGCTCAAGGCACCGCCAGATCTCCTGACGTACCAGCGGCGCCAACCCTTCAGTTGCCTCATCGAGAATCAGCAGAATCGGATTGGTTACAAGCGCCCGGCCAATAGCGAGCATCTGCTGCTCCCCGCCTGATAGCTGGTTACCAAAGCTGTTCCGACGCTTTGCGAGGTTCGGAAACAGTTCAAAAACGCCCTGCGCGTTCCATGTCTTCAAATCCAAGTCCCGCGCGATCGCAAAAGCCCGTAGTTGTTCATCTACAGTCAGGTTGGGGAAGATACCCCGACCCTCAGGAACGATCCCAATACCCGACTGCGCGACCTGGTGACTGGCACAGCCTTTGAGGCTGTGCTTGTCGAAATCAATGACGCCCTGGGCCGAGGGCAGCAAACCCATGATGCAGTTCACAGTTGTGGTTTTTCCCATCCCGTTGCGACCGAGAAGGCTCACCAGCTGCCCCCTGCCAACGGACAGGCTGACATCGAACAATGCCTGACTGTTGCCGTAAAAAGCGCTCAGATGACGTACGTCAAGCATCGCTTGGCCCCGATTCACCCAGGTAGGCCCGCTGTGCCTCCCGGTTGTTCCGGATATCGTCTGGACTGCCCGTCGCAATGATGCCGCCATCGACCATCACGGTGATCTCGTCGGCGACCGAAAAGACGACATCCATGTCATGCTCAACGAGCAGGATGGCGGCATCTGCCTTAAGACGCTCCAGAATCGAAATCAGATTCTGGGTTTCCTCAATGCCGAGCCCGGCCGCAGGTTCATCCAGAAGCAGGACCGAAGGATGTGCTGCCAGCGCCATGGTGAGTTCCAGTAACCGATGCTTGCCGTGCGACAAGGCCTCAGCCCGGGCGTCGATATCCTGGTCAAGACTCATATCTCGCGCAAGTTCATGAACCCGGTCGATCAGCGCTGATTTGTGATTGGCAGGATGCCAGAAGCGAAATGAATGTCTCTGATACCCCTGTACCGCGATCGCGATGTTTTCGAATACCGAGAGTTCCGGGAACAGGCTGGTAATCTGAAATGTCCTGCCCAGACCGAGTTTTGCGCGCTCATGTACCGACAAGGCGGTCACAGTCTGCTGCGCCAGACGGATCTCACCACCATCAGGCTTAAGGCTCCCTGCCAGAAGTCCCACCAGTGTGGTCTTGCCGGCACCGTTGGGGCCGATAACCGACCGGATTTGGCCCGTCTCGAGACTAAGGTCAACATCGACGACCGCATGGATACCGCCGAAACTTCGGTTGACCGAATGCGCTTCGAGCACCTTGGTCATCAGCGGGGGGGTTGTCGCCACTGGGTCCACCAGCCGAGTAAACCCCCACGACCAAATTTGGCAACGATGATCAGCAAAATGCCGAGATACAGATGCCAGTAAACCGTCACTTCCGGCAGCAGTGTCTCCACCCCAATAAAGATACCGGCACCCAGCAGCGGTCCAATCACCGTCGCGGCACCACCGAGGAGCACCATTGCAATGAGTTCACCGGAGCGGGTCCAGTCCATCATCTCCGGACTGATGAATCCGGTGAAATTACCCAACAACCAGCCTGCCAGGCCGCAGATCATCCCTGAGATGACGTAGCACACCAACCGGTACCGAAAGGTTGCAAATCCAAGTGCCTGCATGCGTGCTTCGTTGATTTTGATGCTTCTGATTACCTGCCCAAAGTCCGACCGGGTTAAGCGGTGCATGAAGCCGAGAACCACAAGCAGGCAGAGGAGTACCAGAAAATAGAGATGTACGTTGTCGTTCAGATCAACGCCGGGTCCCATTTCGCTGCGCGAATAGATAACCAGGCCATCATCGCCGCCGTATTCTTCGATGCTGACAAAGATGAAATACATCATCTGGGCGAAGGCCAGGGTAATCATGATGAAGTAAGCCCCGCGGGTGCGAAGACACACGAGCCCCGTAAGCAGCGCAAAAAGGCCGGACGCACCCAAAGCCGCCGCCAACTGCAGCCACCCGTTGTTCACGTCATAGTAAGCAGGAATCCCGGCAGCATAAGCGCCTATCCCGATAAAGACGGCGTGCCCCAGGCTGATCATTCCGCTGTAACCCAGGATCAGATTCAGACTGCTCGCCGCGATTGCCAGGATCATCAACCGTATGATCACATCCAGCACAAAGGGCTCCCGGGCATAGACCACCCAGACGGGAAGCAGGAGCGCACCCAGCATCACAGCACCGGCGAGCCACCATCGGGGGGGCAGGGTCACGAGGTACGGGCCCCGAACAGACCCTGCGGGCGAAAATACAGAATAACCGCCATCAGGATGTAGATCAGCATCGCTGAAATGGCCGGTGCCGACGTCTCTGCAGCCTGATGGGACAGAACGAGCCCCAATAGATCATCCAGAAATGCTCTTCCGAGCGTATCGATAAGGCCCACCAGCATTGCACCGAAGAAAGCCCCCTGAACGGAGCCGATTCCACCGATCACTATCACGACAAACGCGACGATCAAGATCTCATTGCCCATACCGATGCTGGCTTCGGTAATCGGTGCGATCATCAGTCCGGCAAGACCTGCCATCGCAGCGCCGGCCGCGAACACCAGCGTAAACAACATCCGGATATCGACCCCCAGGGCTTCCACCATGCGGCGATTCGAGGCTCCTGCCCGAATCAGCATGCCGGTTCGGGTATGACTCACTACCAGATAAAGCGCCGAAGCCACCAGCAAACCCACCGCTATGATCAATACCCGGTAGATGGGAAATTCTGCGCCAGAAAAAAGCCGGACCTGCCCGTTCAGAATCTCGGGCAGCGCAAAAGTCAATCCTTCAGGACCCCAGATCATCTGTACCAGTGTGTCGGCGATCAGTATCAGACCGAAGGTCGCGAGAATCTGTTCCAGGTGATCCGCCTGATACAACTGGCGTGCGACGCCCAGTTCCACCACTACACCGATCGCAAATGTGATCGGAACAGCCAACACAACCGCAAGCAGAAACGAATCCAGCCACA
>CAYSMI010000164.1:0-3494 GCA_964432165.1 uncultured Acidiferrobacter sp. | reverse complement strand
GTTCCCGAAACACAGCCACTTGAGGGCAGCCATCGCTGCGATGTCGCCATCATCGGAGGCGGGTTTACCGGCCTCTCGGCAGCGTTGCATCTTGCCGAGCGCGGATATTCGGTAAGCCTGCTCGACGCCCATCGTATCGGCTGGGGCGCGAGCGGCCGTAACGGCGGTCAGGTGGGCACGGGACAGCGTATTGCCCAGGATGAGCTCGAGCAAAAGGTGGATCGCGGTCTTGCCCGGGCTGCCTGGCAAATTGCCCAGGAGGCCAAGGCGCTGGTCAAGGATCTCATCGCGCGCCATCAGATTCCTTGTGACTACCGGAACGGTTCGATTCATGCCAATCACCGGCGCCGTTACGACCGTCACTCACAGCGATTCGCCGAGCTGCTCAACGAAAAATACGACTACGACCAGATACGATATGTGCCGCCCGATGAGATGCAGACGCTGGTCGGCTGCAGGGATTACTCTGCCGGCACGCTCGATATGGGCGCGGGCCACCTGCACCCTCTTAACTATGCGCTCGGCATCGCGCGGGCTGCGATGGCTGCCGGTGCCGACATTTTTGAGCATTCCGAGGTCACCCGTATCGATCTCGGCGAACCCGCACGGCTCCACACGACACACGGTTGTGTCACAGCGCGCTACGTACTCTACGCATGCAACGGCTACATCGGCTCCCTTGAAAAATCCATCAGCCGGCATGTGATGCCGATCAACAACTACATCATTGCAACCGAACCACTGGACGACGATACCGTCCACAGACTCATTGCCAACGGCGCCTGCGTCTCGGACTCACGCTTTGTCGTCAATTACTTCAGATGCTCGGCCGATAACCGGATGCTGTTCGGCGGTGGTGAAAGTTACGGCTACCGCTTTCCCAGGGATATCAAGGCATTCGTGCGGAGGTACATGCTCAGGATCTACCCGGATCTCAAGGATGCGAAAGTCGATTATGGCTGGGGCGGCACGCTGGCAATCACCATGTCGCGGCTGCCTTATTTTCAGCGTCACAGTGCAAACGTGTTCTCGGCATCAGGCTACTCCGGTTCGGGCGTTGCCCTGGCGACCGGCGCAGGTGCCATGCTTGCCGAAGCCGTCGATGGCCTGGCCAGCCGTTTTGACATCATGAACAACCTGCCGACACCCCCCTTCCCCGGGGGTGGTCGCTTTCGCGCACCGCTACTGGCCCTGGCGATGACTTGGTATGCGTTGCGCGACCGACTTTAACGCCGGCCCCTCACGCTCAAAACGAATCTCAATTCCTTTTGCAATCGCCTTAGCGGCCCGCTTTTGAAAACCCAAGCCCCGCAGTAGAGGAACTCCGCCCAACGCCCTACTGATGGCCAATACGCCTGAAGCAAAGTGACCGGTTGTTTGCCGGCATCGGTATATCAGCATCCAGAACAAAGCCCTGATCTTTGGCAACCTTGGTGAGGTCATCGAAATTTCGAATACCGCTGACAGGGTTCCGCTCTTTGAGCCATTGATCAAACTGCACATTGCTCGGCTCAAGCGGCCGGTCTGCATAGCGGTAGGGTCCGTACAGATACAGCGCCTGCCCGGGGGCGAGGCACTGGCCTGCCGCCGCAAAAAGATTGCACGCGCCCCGCCAGGCAACAATATGTAGGGTATTGATACAGACGATCGCGTCAGCGTCGGGCAGTTCCAGACGATCCGCCAGAAGATCCAGACCGATCGGTGAGAGGCAGTTCTCACCGGCTTCTTCGCGCCACCTGGATATTCCTTCCAGATTCTCTGACAAATCGCTGGGAAGCCACTCAAGATGCGGGAACGCGGCGGAAAAATAAGCGGCATGCTGCCCGGTACCGCTGCCAATCTCCAGTACCCGTCCACACTCCGGAAGCACCTGCCTTAAGACCGCGAGAATCGGATCACGGTTGCGCTCACAGGCAATAGCGTAGGGTTTTTCCCGGCTCGAACGGTTCATGGCTTGACCCGGACTCCTTACACACCCCGGTGTCTACCCGGAGCGATCTACTCAGGCAAAGGGCGTGACCAGCAGTTGTCGCAGCGGCATCTGGTAATGATCTATCAGCATCAGCGCGAACAGCATCGCAAGATACTGGATCGAAAAGCCGAAGGTCCGCTTTGATAGCGAATCACTGTAGTTGCGATACAGGCGGACCACATAAACCAGAAAGATCACTCCCAGTACGAGCGCGCCCACAAAATACATCCAGCCTGACATCCCGATCGCAAATGGCAGCACACTGACCGCCAGCAGCAGAACCGTGTAAAGCACCATCTGCAACAGCGTATACCTCTGGCCATGGGTGACCGGCAGCATGGGAATGCCGGCAGCCGCGTATTCTTCCCGCCGGTAGAGCGCCAGCGCCCAGAAGTGCGGTGGCGTCCAGCAGAAGATGATCAGGAACAGCAAAAGCGCATCGGGTGCGACCTCACCGGTGACCGCAGTCCACCCGAGCACCGGCGGCATGGCACCGGCGGCCCCGCCGATCACGATATTCTGCGGGGTCGCATGCTTAAGCCAGACGGTATAGATCACGGCATAACCGATCATCGATGCAAAACAGAGCACTGCCGTAAGGCTATTCACCATGCTGACCAGCAGCAGCACAGAACCCACCGCCAGCGCACTGGCAAAAATCAGCGCAGAAATTGTGTCTACGGTGCCGGTGGGCAGCGGACGGCCGGAGGTGCGGGCCATAATCCGATCCGCTCTGCGATCCAGAAGATGATTGAAGGCGGCCCCGGATGCGGCAGAAAGGCCGATGCCCAGCGCACCGAAAATCAGCACTGAGGGAGACACCATACCCTCGACCGAGAGGAACATACCCACAATGGCCGTAAAGACGATCAACGCCACCACTCTGGGCTTGGTCAATTCATAGTAGGCGTGCAGGGCCTGCCTGACAGATGACGAAGTCCGTGACGATGTTGAGGCCTGCGCTTTCATGACGGCGACGAATTATACGGGATCACAGACCCGGCTTAACCGATCCGCGACGCCCGCCGCGGCCGGCTGATATCTTCTCGAAAATCTGTGGCATCTGAGGAAAGCACGAGCACCGTCTTCCAAAGAGGTATCCCGAAATCGGTATCCCGAAAGCACCAATGCTAGAGAACTGCCCCGGCCTCACCCCACGGGCATCCGGACCAATATTGGTCGCACCTGCCGGCACCGCTGTCGGCAAGGCAGCTTCAAAGCCGGACTACAGCATCTCTTCTCCCTGCCAGTGACGGCGCCGACAGAATGCAGGTGTTGCTGTAAGGAAATATGTGTGACAAAATTCGCTGCGTTGGAGAGTGCCTCCACGGTGGATTCGTGGAGGCGGAATGGCCCCCTATATGGCGGTCTTTTTTTATATCGCGTTGGTCTCAGAACGGAGCTGGCGCGTGTTTTGAGTGTCGGACACGGGATGCTGGGGTGGTCCGGCGCCTTGACATTCTCACAGAACAATTCAGAGGAACTGAACGAATGGTTCTTGTTATCGTCCTGCTTCTGCTCG
>CAYSMI010000163.1:0-3495 GCA_964432165.1 uncultured Acidiferrobacter sp. | reverse complement strand
CCGCCGCGACGGGGGCGATCTTCACGCGGTCGTGCTTCGTTGACCTTGAGCGCCCGGCCACTCACTTCGCGGCCATTGAGTTCGTCGATAGCTTTTTGCCCAGAATCGTTACCCCCCATCTCGACAAAACCAAAACCTTTTGATTGACCGGTATCGCGGTCCATGATCAGTTTGGCGCTGCTGACATCGCCAAATTCACTGAACAGCGCGCGAAGATCATCCTCGGTGACACTGTATGAAAGATTTCCAACATAGATATTCATAAAAATTCTCTTGTGATTAATAGATCGTCAACAGTGCCGGATCAGGTCCGCATGTTGCGAGCAGGAAATGAATGGGTATAAAACGGGTATCAGAGAGGCTGGATTACGTCTTTGCGGGCGTTCTGCAGGTCAAGGGCAACCGTTTGTTGCCATTCAGTTTACGGGCCAAGGGCCCTTAAGGGCAGACAGTAACCGAGTAAAAACCATAAATCAAATAATATTTTGAAGGCACTAACGGGTTTTTGGGTGATTTCGGGTCTTCGACGGTAGATTAGGATTTCGCCCTTTCATGCTTGATCCTGTCTCTTTGGCGATAATGAGGCGCAATCTTGAAGGAAAAACGGATGACCCGCATCACCGATCAAAGCACCTACCGGCGCCGGCGCTTTATCGCAGGCGCTCTGGGGCTCGGCGCGCTCGGTGCGTTTTCCGCGCTGCGCTATGGCGACGGCGTTTCCGTCGCAAAAGAAACCGGCCCGGGCACGGCGCCCAAAGCCGAGGGCGACATCCTCCTTTCGGAGGATACGGGCGCGCGCCTTACCAGCAAGTATGCGGCTACCCACTACAACAATGCCTACGAATTCGGCTGGGACAAAACCGATCCTTACCGAAAGTCCGGCGCCTTTGAACTGAAACCCTGGCAGGTCACCTTCGATGGCCTGTGCGCAAAGCCCGGAACCTTTGACCTTGATGACCTGATGGGGATGCCGTTCAGCCAGCTTGAAGAGCGGGTCTACGATTTTCGCTGTGTCGAAGCGTGGTCGATGGTGATCCCTTATAACGGCCGCCCGCTGCGTGACATTCTTCGTGTTGTTGAGCCGCTGGGCTCGGCCCGCTATGTTGCTTTCACCAGCGTGCTGCGGCCCGAGCAGATGCCAGGCCAGGCCTCGGCATTCAGTACGCTCGACTGGCCTTATGTCGAAGCGCTGACCATCGAAGAAGCGATGCATCCGCTGACCTTCGCCACCTTCGGCGTCTACGGCGATCAGGCCCTGCCGCAGAACGGCATGCCGTTTCGGATCACGGTGCCCTGGAAGTACGGTTTCAAGTCGCCCAAGTTCATTGTCCGCATGACCTTCACCGAAACACGCCCCGACGCCACCTGGCATCTGGAAACCCCGCGCGAGTACGGCTGGTACAGCAATGTCTATCCTGACATCTCGCATCCGCGCTGGAGCCAGGCAACAGAGCGGCGCATCTGGGGCGAAGGCGAGATCGAACGGATTCCTTCGCGCCCCTACAACGGCTACGCCGAAGAGGTGGCGCACCTTTATCCCGGTGACCGCCAGCAGTATCGTTGATCCGGGCGCTGGTGCATCTGGCGCTGGCTGCGCCGCCTATCCTGTTGGCCCTTGCCTGGCAGCGCCAGGCGCTCGGTGTCGATCCGCAAAAGACCCTGATCCTCGAAAGCGGAATCTGGACCTTTAACCTGCTGCTACTGGTACTGCTGCTGCCGCGCGCCGCGCGCTGGGCAGGGTGGCCGCAACTGCTGCGATACCGGCGCGCCGTCGGACTGTGGGTCTTCGCCTATGCGACTACCCACTTCACCTTCTTTTTGTCTTTTTATCTTGGCTGGGATTTTGCCCGCCTTGCTGAAGAGATTGCCGAGCGTCCGTATGTGCTGCTGGGTTTTGCGGCGTGGCTGGTGCTGATGCTGCTGGCCGCAACCTCAACGCGCCGGGCGGTGCGCTGGCTCGGGCACAACTGGAAACGCCTGCACACGGGGGTGTACTTTGCGCTGGCGCTCGCGAGCGTGCACTACCTGCTGATGATCCGAAGCGAGTGGGCCTGGCCGGTCAGTTACGCGGCGATCGCTCTGGTGCTGCTGGTGCTGCGCTTGCGCCGCGCGACACGCGCCCAAGCCTGACTTCAGGCGAGGCGTTCGCGTGCCCGCCGGGTCGATTCCGGGTCCAAAAAGCCGCGCAGCGTGGCCTCGGTCTCAAGCGCCATCGCGCCTTCCAGATCACTGCCGGCCGATTCGCGAAGCGCCTGCTTGAGATCCCGGACAGGCCCCTGCGGCAGCGTCGCGATCCGCGAGGCGAGCGAGTGTGCCTGCGCAGTGACTTCATCGGGGGCCACAATCTGCCAGTCGAAACCGAGCGCCGGGACATCCTCCGCGCTGTAGCGCTCGCCCAGCAGGATCATCCGCCGGGCTCTTGCGGTGCCGATCTGCTGGGGCAAAAGGCGCGTCACGCCGCCGGTGACAAAAATGCCGAGCGAGACCTCAGGAAAGAAAAACCGTGCATCGTCTGCCATTACCACGAAGTCGCAGTTGATGGTCCACTCAAGACCGCCGCCGACGGCCCAGCCATGAATGGCGCCGACCACCATCTTGCGGTTAAGGCAGAGCGCCCGGGTAACGTCCTGAATCTTTTCAATGTAGGCGCGGGTCTGCGCCGGCGTGCCCACCTGGCTGTCAAATTCCTTGAGGTCGTCGCCTGCGCAAAAGGCCCGCCCGGCACCGCCCAGCACGATCACGTGCACCGCCGGGTCGGCGTTGGCTTCGCGTAGGGCTTTAAGCAGATCCGAAAGCAATTCGGGGTTAATCGCGTTAAGGCGTTCAGGGCGGTTCAGGATCACAGTGGCGACGGCATCGCGCACTTCATACAGCACAGTATCGGTCATCAGGCGTACTCCTTGATCAGCCGCCGGGTCTTGCCCTCGGTACGCGCAAGAGTACCCGATGCCAGCACCGTGAGCGCAACGCCAAGGCGCAGGGTGTTACCCAGGCGGCGGCTGAGTGCCTCACACAGCGCGTCGCTGGCCTCATGGCCCTGTGCGAGTTCCACCTCAAGCGGTAGCCGGTCGTAAGGCGGCGGGTGCAAAAGGCGGATACGGTATTCGCCATTGAGTTCGGGGCAGGCATTGACTGCCCCCGCTATCACCGAGGGAAAGGCGTTAACACCCCGGACCACAATCATCTCGTCGGTGCGCCCGACGACCTTAAAGCGCGGTGCCCCCCGGCCGCAGGCACAGCGTTCGGTCGCGGTCAGACGGACGAGATCTCCGGTACGAAAGCGCAGCAGTGGCTGGCACTCACGGTCGAGGTGGGTCAGCACCAGCTCGCCTTCACTGCCGGCTTCCCACGGGGCGACGGTGTTTTCACCGGGCACCGCCAGCTCAGCCAGCGCAACATCGGCGGCTACAAAGTGCAGATCATTCTGCTCGGTGCACTGACCGGCAAAGTTGCACAGAAAATCACTCACCCCGTAGTTGGAGTTCATTGCCCGCA
>CAYSMI010000162.1:0-3516 GCA_964432165.1 uncultured Acidiferrobacter sp. | reverse complement strand
AAATCCGGACGCCGGCCAAGCCTTCGCGATGATCACCGAACTGATCGATATTGGCGTGCCCGTCGAAAAACTGCATAAGCAGGGTCTTGCCGACTTTGAGTTCGAGTATATCGAGATGCATCCGAAGGACGGCCTGTGGTCCGACCTCCTCGACTGAACACGCGCCGCAGCACTGCATGAGCCAGGCGGCCGTGGCTGCGATTCCGTACGGCCGCGTCTATTCACCTGCTGTTTTCCCGAAAATACCGGGGTTTTTCTGTCCTTTGTGTCTCACCTTGATGCAAAATGGCGTCAACCGATGCCAGCGAAGCACGACGAGACATGACGACAGAGCTGCTTGAACAAGCGCGATCTCTGCAGGACCGTACGGTCGCCCTGCGCCGCGAAATTCACCAGCATCCCGAACTGGGTCTGCACCTGCCCAGGACACAAAAGGCAGTGCTTGATGCGCTTCATGGCCTGGAGCTTGATATCCAGCTGTCAAAAAGTACCAGCGGCATCGTGGCAACACTGCAGGGTGCGAAGCCGGGCCCGGCCGTGCTGCTGCGCGGAGACATGGATGCGTTGCCCATGCCGGAAGAAACCGGTCTGCCTTTTGCATCAGCCGAGCAGGGATGCATGCACGCCTGCGGGCATGACGCCCACACGGCCATGCTGGCGAGCGCCGCTCATCTGCTGTGTCAACACCGCGAAAAGATCAGCGGCAGTGTGCGCTTTATGTTTCAGCCGGGTGAAGAAGGACCGGGCGGTGCCAAGCCGATGCTTGATGAAGGCCTGCTCGACGCCGATGGCGCACCACAAGCCATCTTTGCATTGCACGTGGAGCCGGAGCTTACGAGCGGCACCATCGCCTGCCGCACGGGGCCGATCCTGGCAGCAGCCGATACGGTATTCGCACGTTTGATCGGCAAGGGCGGTCACGGTTCAATGCCGCACAACACCATTGATCCGATTCCGGTGGCCTGCGAAGTGGTGCAGGCAATTCAGACGATGGTCACGAGGCGTTTTGACGTCTTTGATCCGGTGGTGGCAACGGTGGGCCGGATACAGTCGGGCACGACCAACAACGTGATTCCCGAATTCGCCGAGATGGATATTACCCTGCGGTCGTTATCGGTCGAGGCCCGCGAGCGCCTCGCTGACGCCGTAGAGCAGCTGGTGCGCCAGATCCCGGCAGCACATGGGCTTGAGGTCGTCTTTGAAATTGAAAAGGGTTACCCCCCGACGGTGAACCATGACAGCGGTGCCCAGGCGGTGGCCCGCGCGGCGAAAGCGGTGCTGGGGGAGGCGCAGTACATGCAGATGCCGACCCCCTGGATGGGGGCCGAGGACTTCTCCTACCTGCTGGAACGCTTTCCCGGCGCTTTTGTTTTTATCGGTGCTGCCCCGCCTGATGGAGAACCGCAGCCCTGCCATTCCTCGAGAATGCGCCTCAACGAAGACGCTTTTCCGGCTGGAGTGGCAATGTATGCGGCTCTCGCGCTGCAGGAACTCTCCCCGGATCCAATCTAAGACCGCTTGGTTTTGTCGGTGCTCGGTGTGGTCCCAAGCGAATCACGCGGAAGATATTTCGATGAAGGATTGTTGACTCTCGTGTCAAGGCACGTTGTAATCACCCGAGGCCTCAAATTGCATAGCGGGTAGAGTTCAGGAGACCAGTTACGGATGCTGAAAACCCAATGACGGTCAGCCGCTTAAGCCGCAGCACAAATCGGGCATAGGTGATATAGGTGATGCCGTCTCCCAGGATCGATGCTCTGGTACTCGCCGCGGGGCGCTCGCTTCGAGCAGGAGGCCCCAACAAACTGTTACTCCCCTGGCAGGAAAAAGCCGTCGTTGCCCATGCCGTTGACGCCGCACTGTCGTCCCGGGCGGGTACCGTTCATGTGGTGACCGGTCACGAACGCGCGCCGCTGCAGGAGGTGCTGCAAGGCCGGGCCGTAAACTGGATCCACAATCCGAATTACCCAAGCGGCATCAGCACATCCATCAGCGCCGGGGTTACTGAGTTGCCCACCCAGCTCGACGGTATGGTGCTTTGCCTCGGCGACATGCCCTGGGTGAGTGACCGGCAGATCAACCGGCTGATCGATGGGTTCCGTCCGGATGCGGTCCGGGTTGCCTGCTTCGGCAAGCGCCGGGGACACCCGGTGTTGTTTCCCCGCGCCTGGTTTAGCAAACTGCTTGCCTTAACCGGAGACGATCTTGCGCGGTGCCTCTTTGACCATCTCGCCTCAGCGGTCGTCGAAGTGCCAATGGCGAACGATGCGGTCCTTCGGGATGTTGACTACAAGGAAGACCTCGAAGACTCCCAGAGTTTGCTGCGCGAATCAGCCTGATCCGTTTATCGTCTTAAAGCACCGGGTGTGCAGTTAGTACCCGGGCGTCATCCGCTTCCACGAGTCGGCGTCTTTGGCCACCGGGTAGGCGGTCCATTCGACAAACTGGCCCAGCGCGGTTTCCCCGGTCTCGCCCGTGAGCGGGCCGGCAACGATCCGGTAGCGGACCAGATCATGTCCTGCAGTGGAGAGTATCTCCCGGACCTCCCACGCGTTGCCGAACTCACCGTTGCTGAAAAAGCGGCCTGCCTGGATCTCGTTCGGCGTGATCCCGCCCGATCCGTCCGCATGGCGCCGGGCAAGCTCATAGATCCGCATCAGGTCATCTTCGCTGATATCCATGAAAGTATTCATCTCCGATAGCGCGAAGCGCAGGTCTGAGCGGGCGACATTCGGCGGTAGCGGGGTCCGCCGCTGCCACTGGAAAGCGGCGGGATAGCGCCGCCAGCGGAAGGGGAGGTTGATTAGGAAGGCGGCGCCAATCAGCGTCAGCATGTTGACCGCAACGGGTACAGCGACAAAGCTGTAGCCCAGATCGGTAATGGCGGCACCTCCCAGTACAGCGGTGAGCGCCGTCGCGCCGGCCGGCGGGTGAATACACCGGGCAAGACTCATCGCGAGAATGCAAAGGCTCACCGTCAGAGTGGCGGATAAGGGTCCGGTGCCAATCCACTTCGCACAACTGACACCGATAACCGCGCACAGGATATGACCCATCAATACCGGCCATGGCTGTGACAGTCTCCCGTGGGGCACCGCAAAAATCAGGATGGCTGAGGCACCTGACGATGCGACGATCAGCAGGTGATCGCCGCCGGGCATCGCATGGCTCACCGTGAACACAGCAGCCATGGCGAGCAGACTGCCAAGGGTGGCGATAGCGCGCTCCTTGGCCGCTCCGCTGCGCGAATCAGCACCCAGCCAGCGCATCAGCGTAGCCAGTCTGTCATGGTCGGGACGCATGGGCGGGACTTCAGTCATGTCGACCGAAGAGAGTAACAGCGCGGCAGCGTCAGTGCCGGCATCAAATCGAGGCGCCACCTGCCGGCATCGAGGATGTCGGCAGGTGGTTTAAACGTGAAAACTTGCAGGCGGGCTCGGTTTCAGTAGCGGCCGCCGCCTCCGCCGCGACGGGGGCGATCTTCACGCGGTCGTGCTTCGTTGACCTTGAGCGCCC
>CAYSMI010000161.1:0-3519 GCA_964432165.1 uncultured Acidiferrobacter sp. | reverse complement strand
GCCAGATCAGCCCCAGCCCAGTTTGGAATGCAGTACTTCGTAATGGCTGTGGCCTTTTATCCGTACCAGGCGTGCCGAAAGTTCAGCCGGCCTTATCTTTAGTGTTTCCCCTGCATGGACCGCTGCAAAGTCCAGGCCATCGACGAATGCGTAACCCGGTTCGTTACCGGATTCCACAAACTCGATCTCAATATCGGAATGCCCGTCGAGGACGATCGGCCGCTGCCCCAGGGTGTGAGGGCAGATCGGCGTCAGTACGATCGCGGGGAGGAGGGGATGCAGAATAGGCCCCCCGGCAGACAATGCGTAGGCTGTCGAACCCGTGGGGGTCGCAACAATCACGCCGTCGCCCCGCGCGCGGCCGATGGCTTCGCCGTTGACCCGGGTGTTGAACTCGATCATCTTGCCGGTCGCCCCCTTGGAGAGCGCAACGTCATTGAGCGCAAGACGCTCATCGTGAATCTCCCCGTCCCGGATCAGACCCGCTTTGAGCATCATACGTTCTTCAATCTCGAACTCACCTTCGAGCATCGTGTCGAGATCTTCCCGGAAGGTCTCTGCAGGAATGTCGGTCAGAAAACCCAGCCGGCCCATGTTGATCCCGATCACCGGCAGGCGTACCCGGGCCAGCGCACTTGCGACGTGCAGCATGGTGCCGTCGCCGCCGACGACGACCCCGAGATCGATCGTTTCTGCAAGGGTCTGGCCAGAGTCCCCAATACGCAGGCCCTCGATTTCCTGGTGCGTGGTATCACCCAGAAAAACGGATCTGCCCCGCTCCTCGAGGTGGCCGCGGATCTCGTTCAGGGTCGCCTTGACTGCCGCATCCTGATATCGCCCGAACAGGCCTATTGATCTGAAAATCATAATTTTTCCGGTAACCGGCGGGTCATTCACTTCCCCACTTCATCGAGACGGGTCGATTGCGGAGGCATCATCCGGTGGTATGATTACCCTACGAACACAAAGATCTTTTGCCCGGCATTTTACAATCATTTCCTGATGGCAAGCGCGTGACAGAACCCGTTGAAAATCTGCAGCATCTGGAACTCAACGACCGGGCGCATCACCTTCTTAAACTCCTGATCCGCCGGTATGTCAGCGACGGAGAGCCCGTGGGCTCACGGACCCTGTCTCGGGAGCCCGGCCTTGACCTCAGCGCGGCAACTGTCCGTAATGTCATGGCTGATCTTGAGGATCTGGGGCTGATCCGGGCGCCGCACACCTCGGCCGGGCGTGTGCCGACCCAACTGGGCTACCGCGTTTTTGTGAACAGCCTGTTACAGGTGCAGACGCCCGGACGTTCCAACTCCAAGGAAATTGTTGATGCGCTGGCTGGCGCGAAAGACACCGAGGAGTTACTGGAGTCTGCTTCGGAGTTATTGTCAGACATTACGCAGTATGCCGGTGTCATCATGCTGCCGGGTTCTGATAAGGCCAAGCTTCGTCAGGTCGAATTCCTTGAGCTTTCGGAGGACCGCGTGCTGGCGATTCTGGTGACTGACGACGGTCGGGTACAGAATCGCGTGATCTTTCTGGATAAGTCTTTGTCCGCGAGTGAACTTGTCGAGGCTGCCAATTTTTTCAACTCACGACATGCGGGCCGTACGCTGTACGAAGTCCGGCACCGGCTGCTGCTGGATATGCAGCGGGACAGCGATGAAATGAACCGCATGATGCGCACCGCTGTCGAAATGGCAAGCCAGTTGCTCGACGACGAACCAGCCGAAGAGGGCGTTGTCGTCAGTGGAGAGACTAAACTGCTGGGGATTCCCGACTTCGATCAGTTGGGAAAACTCCGCGAGATTTTTGATACCTTCAAGACCAAGCAGGATCTGCTGAGCCTGCTGGACAAGAGCATGCGTGCCAGCGGCATCAGTATCTTTATCGGCGAGGAGTCCGGGTACAGCGCCTTGACTGACTGCAGTGTCGTTACGGCTCCCTACGAGGACGAGGGCCGCTGTATTGGCGTCATTGGCGTCATCGGACCTACCCGGATGTCCTACGAGGAAGTGATTCCGGTCGTCGATATCACCGCCCGGGTCCTTGGCAGCGCGCTACGCGGACTGCACTGAGCCGGATTTGTCCGGCGTCCTCGGACGGGCTTGAAAAACCCGTCTTTATCCCCCAAATAAGAGCAGGCCACCGCTTCGGCCTCATTCCTAAGGAGAGTACTTTCGTTTATGACAGTCGGCAAACAAGATAACCCTTCCGACGAAGTGCAGGAGGAGAGCGCCAGCGAACCTCTTGACCCCACCGTCGATGTCGCGAAAGCAGCCCCTGCCGCAGCTGAGACCCCTGATGGGGAAGCAGAGGAAGCAGGCCCCGAGGATACTGAAGCAGGGGAAAGCGCTGAGCCTCAGGATACACCTGATGACCTTGAGGTATTGCGGGCCGAGAACGCACAGTTACGTGACGAGTTTCTCCGTGCCCGTGCGGACGCCGAGAACGCCAGAAAGCGCGCCCAGACCGAGATTGCCAACGCCCGGCGCTTCGCGCTGGAGGGTTTTGCGAGCGAATTGCTGAATGTGCGGGACAGTCTGGATCTTGCGCGCTCGGTTGATCTTGAGGAGACCGAAGGCGTGGTGGAGCGCGTGGTGGAGGGTCTGGAGTTGACGCTCAAACAGTTGGATGCGGCTTTTGACCGGTTTTCCGTGTTTGAAGTCAGCCCTGAGGTTGGCGACAGGCTCGATCCTGAGTTGCATCAGGCAATGACGCTTGCCCCATCGACCGAGGTTAAGCCAAACCACATCTGTCAGGTGATTCAGAAGGGATATCGGCTCCACGACCGGCTGTTGCGCCCGGCGAGAGTGATCGTGGCAAAGGCGCCCAACGGCGATGAAAAATCCGAGCTAGACGCTTGAAAACACCGTTTTTAACCCCACTTTATTAGCAGTTATGGATTTCTACGGTATTCCCGAATACCGCTTCTGAGGACAAAAATATGGCAAGCATTATTGGAATTGACCTTGGCACCACCAACTCTTGTGTGGCCGTTATGGATGGCGGCAAGCCCAAGGTTGTGGAGAACAGCGAAGGTGACCGGACCACGCCGTCTGTAGTGGCCTTCAGTGACGACGATGAGGTGCTGGTCGGCCAGTCTGCCAAGCGTCAGGCAGTCACTAATCCGCACAATACCATTTTTGCTTCCAAACGGCTGATCGGGCGTAAGTTCGACGAGGAGGTGGTGCAGCGTGATCTGGACCTGATGCCGTACAAAATCGTCAAAGCCAAAAATGGTGATGCTTGGCTCGAAGCTAAGGGCAAGCAGATGGCGCCCCCCGAAGTGGCTGCGCGTGTGCTTCAAAAGATGAAGCAGACAGCCGAGAGTTATCTTGGCACCGATGTTACCGAGGCGGTGATCACGGTACCCGCATACTTCAACGACTCACAGCGCCAGGCCACCAAGGATGCTGGCCGGATTGCAGGTCTTGACGTCAAACGTATCATCAATGAGCCTACCGCAGCTGCGCTGGCTTACGGCCTTGAAAAACAGCAGGGTGACCGGAAGATCGCGGT
>CAYSMI010000160.1:0-3529 GCA_964432165.1 uncultured Acidiferrobacter sp. | reverse complement strand
GACGATGTAGTGGATGCCGAATTTGAAGAGGTTAAAGACAAAAAAGACGACTAAGCTCCTGTGCCACGGGTATCTCAGCCGATTACCCGTTTCGGGCGCTGATGCAGGGCCGGCACTTCAAAGTGCCGGCTTTTGTTGTTGATCAGTTGGTTTAAGTTAAGGGAATATCAGGCACGATCATGGCGAAACGGGACTATTATGAGGTGCTGGGTGTCGAGCGCTCGGCATCCGAGGTCGATCTCAAAAAGGCCTACCGTCGGCTCGCCATGAAACATCACCCGGACCGCAATCCGGATGACGAGGCTGCAGAGCAGGCCTTCAAGGAGGCCAAGGAGGCCTATGAAGTCCTGGCTGATCCGCAGAAACGATCGGCCTACGATCAGTTCGGCCACGCGGGTGTGGACTCCTCTGCTGGCATGGGGGGCGCAGGACCGGGGGCTGGGGGCTTCGGTGATATCTTCGGCGATATTTTCGGGGATATTTTCGGCGGGGGTTCCCGTCGCGCCAGCGGTGGCCGCGGTGCTGACCTGCAGTACACGCTGGAACTCTCTCTGGAAGAGGCCGTACACGGCTCCGAGTCGCGGATCCGTATTCCCGCCCAGGTCCGCTGCGATACCTGCAGCGGCTCAGGCGCCCGCCCGGGAACTTCACCGACCCAATGCGCTACCTGTAACGGACAGGGACAGGTGCGGATGCAGCAGGGGTTTTTCTCCATTCAGCAGGCCTGTCCGGATTGTCGCGGCCGCGGTACGGTGATCCAGTCACCCTGTAGCGACTGCAGCGGGAGTGGAACCGTTCAGAAAACCAAGACGCTTCAGGTCAAAGTGCCTGCCGGAGTGGATGATGGGGACCAGATTCGACTCGCCGGCGAGGGGCAGGGAAGTGCGACCGGCGGCAGCGGTGACCTCTATGTGCAGATCCGGCTCCGCCAGCATCCGATCTTCTCGCGTGACGGCGACAACCTGTATTGTGAAATGCCGGTCAGTATTGCGATGGCGACCCTCGGGGGCGAGATCGAGATCCCGACCTTGAGCGGGCGCGCCCAGCTTAAAGTTCCCTCGGAGAGTCAATCCGAGCGGGTATTCCGGCTGAAGAGCAAGGGCGTGCGTAATGTGCGATCGGGTGCAGTAGGTGATCTTTTTTGCAAAATCAAGATTGAGACGCCGGTTAATCTCAATCGAAAACAAAAGGAACTCCTGCGCGAGTTTGATGATATGCTGAAAACGGGCGGAGAGCGCCACTCGCCCCGGGAAAGTTCCTGGTCCGACCGCCTGAAGAGTTTTTTCACCACATCCTGATCCGCGGATCTGAACCGGGCGGAACTGCGCCATCCCTGATGAGGGCACTCTGTCCGGTCGGGATGCAATTCAGTTATCCTTGTAGCCTCGCTTGCTAGCACCTTTCGGGACAACTGCTTGATTACCGTTACCCAGACCTCTTTGCCGGGTGTCGTCATCGTAGAGCCCCGGGTATTTGACGATGAGCGGGGCTTCTTTATGGAAAGCTTCAATGCCGAGGACTTTGCCGAGGCGGGGCTGCCCACCCGTTTTGTCCAGGACAATCACTCCCGATCGACTCGGGGCGTGCTCCGCGGCCTGCATTACCAGTATCCGGCCTGGCAGGGAAAACTGGTCCGGGCACTGGTCGGCGAACTTTTTGATGTGGCGGTCGATATCCGCCGCGGCTCATCCCACTTCGGCGAGTGGTTTGGGTTAATACTCTCAGCCGAGAACCGAAAACAGCTCTACGTCCCGCCAGGCTTTGCGCACGGATTTTGTGTGCTGAGCGATGTCTGTGAGATGGCCTATAAATGCACTTCACTCTACGTGCCAGACGATGACGCCTGTGTGCTGTGGAACGATCCGGATATCGGTATTGAATGGCCTATCGAAAACCCGATCCTCTCTGAAAAAGACGCAGCTGCGCCAGCGCTGGCCGCACTGGCCGAGCTTTCTGCCGGAGATTAGGCTATGCGTATCCTCGTGTTTGGCCGGGTGGGTCAGTTGGGTTCTGCGCTCGCCGAACTGCTGCCGGCCCATCACGAAGTCGCTTTTCTCGACCAGCCGCAGGTCGATCTGTCACAGCCTGAGAGTGTGCCCGGCCTGATTGCGCAGCATGCGCCGGAACTCGTGATTAATGCGGCGGCCTATACGGCAGTGGATAAAGCCGAATCCGAACCCCAGCTCGCCCAGTTGATCAACGCTGAGGCGCCGGCAGCGATGGCGAAGTCCTGCCGGGCCCGTGATATTCCCCTGATCCATTACTCCACGGACTATGTCTTTGATGGCACCGCGTCGACACCTTATCTGGAAGACGCAGCGGTTGCCCCGGCCAGCGTATACGGCAGAACAAAACTTGCCGGCGAGCAGGCGGTTGCGCAGGAAACCGGTCGCCATATCATTTTGCGCACGGCATGGCTGTATTCCCATGTCGGGCACAATTTCCTCAAAACCATGCTGCGGGTGGCATCCGAGGGCAAGCCGCTGCGCGTTGTCGATGACCAGATGGGGTCACCGACGTTTGCCTGGGACCTTGCCACGGCCAGTGTGGCGGCGGTCGCCGCGCTCGAGAAAGGCCGCGACGATGCTTACGGGATTTTTCATGCCACCAACTCCGGGGTTACCAGCTGGCATGGCTTTGCACAGAAGATCTTCGAACTCGCCGGGGTCGAAAAGGTTGACCTCAGCCCTATTCCGACTGAATCCTATCCGACGCCTGCGCCCCGGCCGGCGTATTCCGTGCTGAACTGCGATCGCCTGAACCAGGTGTTCCAGATTCGACTGCCCGACTGGCGCGAAGCCCTGTCGCGGTGTATTGCCTGTCTTTGACTGAACGCCAGATGTCCGTCGGCGCAACCCGGATTCTGGCCGTGGATACGGCGACCGAATCCTGTTCTGCGGCATGCCTTGTTGGAGGCGAGATTTATGAACGGAGCGCGCTGGACCCGCAGGGACATTCGCGGCTTTTGCTTGGCATGATCGAGGAGGTGCTTAAAGAAGCGCGGATATCGCGAAATGATCTCGATGCGATTGTCTATGACGCCGGGCCGGGATCGT
The DNA here is from genome assembly GCA_964432165.1 of uncultured Acidiferrobacter sp. GTDB lineage: Bacteria > Pseudomonadota > Gammaproteobacteria > Arenicellales > UBA868 > UBA868. The sequence continues at coordinate 473 of CAYSMI010000160.1, read as the reverse complement.
TCACCGGGATTCGCATTGGGGCAGGTGTTGCTCAGGGGCTCGCAATGGGCCTTAATAAACCATTGCTTGCTATTTCTTCGCTGATGACGCTGGCAGAGGCAATGGATCCCAAAGCGAAGTCAAGGGGCCGGATTCTGGCGGCTATTGATGCGCGGATGGAGCAAGTGTACTGGGGCTGCCTGGAACAGGACGAAGAATCCCTCGGTGGCTGGCGCTGGCATGAGTATCCCCGGGTCAGCGAACCAGATACCGTGAGGGAATTTGTCACTGGGTGCACTGGTATCGGCAGCGGCTGGGACCGCTACGCCGCAGTATTCCAGAGTAGTGAAGAGGAAGAGATTGAGTGGCGCCGAGGTGAATTCCCCACTGCAACAGCAGGGGTTCGTATTGCCAGCCGGCTGCTGAAACAGGGCGTCAAAGGCGACTGGCATGAAGCCACGCCGGCCTACGTTCGCAACGACGTGACGGGTTGA
>CAYSMI010000159.1:0-3531 GCA_964432165.1 uncultured Acidiferrobacter sp. | reverse complement strand
TTGGGTATTGGCGGGAACCCCCGGGGGCCAGGAAAGCGCATCCTGGCCCTGGGCAAAGTCCGGACCCTGCTCGGCTATGCCTGGATCTGATCCAGAGTCTTGTCGAGGGCTTTTCCGGTAAGCTCGACCAGTTCATCGATCTGCTGCTTTGTCATGATCAGCGGAGGCGAGATAATCATGCTGTCACCAACGGCGCGCATCACAAGACCCAGATCAGCCGCAATGTCTCGGCATAGAGGCCCCGTGCTGCCCGAGGGCTGAAACTGGGCACGGGTCTCTTTGTCGGCGACGAGTTCCAGAGCGCCCAGGAAGCCTAGCCCCCGTACTTCGCCGATCAGGGGATGGTCGGCAAGTTCCGCCCATCGCTGCTGCAGGTAGGGACCGGTCTCATTGCGGACCCGATCAATAATGCCTTCGTCCCGAAGAATCCGGATATTCGCCGCCGCCACAGCGCATGCAGCCGGATGCCCTGCGTAGGTCATGCCATGGGTGAATTCTCCGCCTTCCTCAATAATCACCCTGGCGATGTGATCAGCCACCATGACGCCGCCGATGGGGAGGTAACCAGAGGAGAGTCCTTTGGCGATCGGCATGAGGTCAGGCTTGAGGCCGTAGTAATCACTGGCAAACCATTCACCAGTACGACCGAAGCCGCAGATAACTTCATCCGGTACCAGCAGAATCTGGTGGCGCTGGCAGATAGCGCTGATCTCTGGCCAGTAGGTTTCGGGCGGCACAATAACGCCGCCGGCACCCTGAATCGGCTCAGCGATAAATGCGGCGACCCGGTGTTCGCCCAGTTCCTCTATTTTCTGTTCGAGTTCGCCGGCGACTTTCTTGCCGAATGCATCCGGGGAAAGGTCGCCGCCTTCTCGGTACCAGAAGGGCTGACCGATATGCACGATATCGGGAATCGGCAGGCCGCCCTGTTCGTGCATGGCCGGCATGCCGCCGAGGCTTGCTCCCGCCATGGTGCTGCCGTGGTAGGCGTTTCGCCGGCTGATGATGACCTGCTTTTCGGGGTGCCCCATGCACTGCCAGAAATAGCGCGCCATGCGCACGACGGTGTCGTTCGATTCGGAGCCCGAGTTAGTGAGAAACACGTGCGTGAGATGGTCCTGTGTGACTTCTGACAACAGCGCCGACAGGTCAATGACGGGCGGATGTGCGGTCTGGAAAAAACTGTTGTAGTAGGGCAGGTCCTCTATCTGTTTGCGTGCGACTTCGGCGAGGTCTTTTCGGCCGTATCCCACGTTGACACACCACAGGCCCGCCATACCGTCCAGCAGGCGGTGACCGTCGGAGTCCCACAGGTAGATGCCTTCGGCGCGTTCGATAATGCGCACGCCCGTTTTGTGCATCTGTTTATGATCGGTAAATGGATGCAGAAAATGTGCGTGATCAAGCGCCTGATATTCAGCAGTGGTAAGCGTCATGAGCGGGTATCCCTGGCCAACAGGGTTCTCGGGGTCAAACGCTCATGTTATGAGTAAAGGGTCAACCCCGTCAATGCGGGTGGCGCGCTACCAAGCACGGAAAGCACTGAGCTTTTTTTGAAACGCCCGAAACGGGAATCTAGACGTTCAGCAGCAGATGCTCACGCTCCCACGAACTGATCACCTGAAGAAAAGTGTCATATTCACTTTCCTTGACTGCATGCCAGGCCTGAACGAAGCGCGGACCGAGCATCTCCTTGAGATCGTCACAGTTTTCGAGTTCCTGCAGTGACTGTTCGAGACTGCGGGGCAGTTCGTAAGGCATATCGTAGGCACTTGCAGTAACGGGTGCGCTCGGATCGAGTTTCTGGCGCATACCGAGCAGTCCACAGGCGAGGCTTGCCGCAATCGCAAGATAGGGGTTGGCATCGGCGCCCGGGACGCGGTTTTCGACCCGGCGGGACTCACGCCCCGAGTCCGGAACCCGAAGACCGACCGTGCGGTTATCGAGCCCCCATTGGACGTTGATCGGTGCAGCGTGATAACGGATCAGGCGCCGGTATGAATTGACATTGGGTGCGAGAAGAGAGAGCGACGGCGGTAAAAAGCGCTGTAGCCCGCCAATGTGAGCATAAAAGAGAGAGCTAGCCTCCCCATTGGCATCACTGAAAATATTCTCTTTGGTATTTAAAGAGACCACGCTCTGGTGGATGTGCATGGCGCTGCCGGGTTCTTTCTCCATCGGCTTGGCCATGAAGGAGGCATACATCTTGTGCCGAAGCGCAGTCTCGCGCACGGTCCGTTTAAATAGAAAAGCCTGATCAGCAATCGCCACCGGATCTCCGTGCAGCAGGTTCACCTCCATCTGCGCCGCGCCTGCCTCATGGTTGAGGGTTTCAAGCGAGATATCCAGACCCTCGCAATAATCGTATAGATCCTCAAACAGTGGATCGAATTCATTAACCGCATCGATGGAAAAGGATTGCCGGCCTGCCTCGGCGCGTCCGGAGCGTCCGATCGGAGGTTCCAGCGGATAATCCGCATCGGGATTGGGTTTGATCAGATAAAACTCAAGCTCCGGTGCCACGACGGGTTCCCAGCCGTGTTCACGGTAGGCGTTGACCACCTTCTGCAGCACATAGCGCGGCGCCATCTCGACGGGGCTTCCATCAGCGTAAAAGCAATCGTGAATGACCAGTGCCGTGGGCTCCTGGGTCCAGGGAACCAGGCGGAAGCTGTCAAGATCGGGCTTCAGGAAGATGTCCTTGTCGGCCGGGTCAACCGCACTCTGATCTTCGGGATACTCTCCGGTCACGGTCTGCAGGAAGATCGCCTCGGGCAGGCGCATGCCGATCTCTTCGCTGTATTTATGCGCCGGGATGAGTTTCCCCCGGGCAATGCCGGTCATGTCCGGAATAACGGCTTCGATCTCGTCAATCCGGTTGTCCCGAAGCCATTGGCGTATGCTGCGGTCCGGCACCGTTTCCGATGTAGATGCGGAATGCGAACTGTCTGCCATAAAGCCCCATAGGGTCACTAAAACCGGGACAAGTCTAACTGACGCAATGCAATCGCAACAGTTTCTATATGCTCCGGCGATCATCAGAGTTTCATTATGCTGGGATTGACCGGGTTCTGAATCTGATTAACAATCAGATGCACAATCTTGGTTCGCTGCTGTACCAGCGCGTAGTGCTGCCTGGATATGTACAGGATGCGTAACGAAGATCGGGAAGAGTCGGGTGCATTGAAACTCGAAATCAGATACCCAAAACGTGAGGAGAATAGGAATGGAAAAAGTGCGTAAACTGACGTCGGCCGTAGGCCTCGTCGCAGGCCTTTTCGGTCTCGTATCACTCAGCGGTCCGGCACTCGCTGCCGATTGCCCCATCAAGATCGGGGGTCTCGCCCCGCTTTCGGCACCGGGTTCAGTCACGGGTGGTGAGGCGATGCGTGATGCCATGATTCTGGCCCAACGAGATATCAACGCGGCCGGCGGTGCGCTCGGTTGTGACATCGAAGTCGTCATTGCGGATACCGAAGGTCTGCCTGAGAAGGCCCGTGCGCTGATGGAAAAACTCATCACCCAGGACGG
>CAYSMI010000158.1:0-3568 GCA_964432165.1 uncultured Acidiferrobacter sp. | reverse complement strand
CTGAATCCATCGTCTTCACGGGTGATTCCCGTGAGCCGTTGGTTAAGGGTGATGGTCACCCCGTTTTCATAAAGGCTCTTGAGATAGGCCGGGTGGTTGCTGCCGCCGATGTCTGGCGCAATCATCATCTCCGGTGACAGATACTCAAGACTGCAGTCGCTTTGCGCCAGAAACTCGGCAGTCGTCATGCCGGCGTGTTGCGCATTGTCATCAAAAAAGAGGACATTGTTGCCGATCGGTACGGCGCCCGAGAGAATATCCCAACTGCTTACGGCGTGTTCTTCGCCTTCCTTGAGATATCCCGCGTGGGGAAGGCCGCCTGTGGCAATCAGGACAACGTCGGGTGAGGTGTCAATGACGGTCTGCGCTTCTGCAAAGCAGTTAAAGCGGGTGTTAACGCCCAGTCTTTCGCACTGATCAAAGAGCCAGTCCGTGATTCCAAGGATCTCTTTTCGCCGCTGCAGTTTTGCCGCGAGATTGATCTGACCACCGTGAATGCCGGAGGCCTCCAGGATGGTCACTGTGTGACCACGCGAAGCACTTACACGCGCTGCTTCGAGGCCCGCCGGACCGGCTCCCACCACAACGACGTTCTTGGCGCGCTCACTGCGTTTGCTGATGATATGCGGCAAAGCGGCCTCGCGCCCGGTCGCCGGATTATGCGCACACAGGGCCTCGCCTTCACCGTAAATCCGGTCTATACAGTAACCCATGCCGACACACGGGCGGATCTGATCCTCTTCGCCGCGCATGATCTTGGCAACGATATGTGGGTCCGCAATGTGGGCCCGGGTCATGCTGACAAGATCGAGCAAACCTTCTTTGATGGCGTAGCGTGCGGTTGCGACATCATTGATCCGGGCGGCATGCATGACCGGCAGATCAAAATGACGCTTCACTTCTGCGGCGAATTGAAGATGCGGTGCCTGAGGAGTGCCCATGTTGGGGATCAGACCGGCAAGCCCGACGCTGGTCGCACAGTGACCCCGGTTGATGTTAAAGAAATCAATCATGCCGGTGTCGGCAAGCAGTTCACCGATCTTGAGGCCCTCGTCAAACTGAAGACCGCCATCGAGGGCTTCATCAAACATCATCCGGATGCCCACGATGTAGTCATCGCCTACCTGCCTTCGTATTTCCTCCAAGACCTCGATTGAAAAGCGGACCCGGTTTTCAAGAGAACCGCCATATTCATCGGTCCGGCGGTTGACCGCGGGTGTCCAAAAGCTGTCCAGCAGGTGCCCGTCGGCATAGACCTCAATGCCATCAATATCACCGTCACGGCATCGTGCTGCTGCCGCGCCATAGGCGCTGACGGTGCGCCGGATATCCCAGTCTTCCATGGCTTTGGGAAAGGCCCGATGGGCCGGCTCGCGGACAGCAGAGGGTGCGATCACCGGCAGCCAGTCGCCGGCATAGTTTGAGGTGCGCCGGCCGAGGTGGGATATCTGACACATGGTCGCAGCACCGTGGGCGTGCACCCGTCGGGCGAGTTCGCGAAAGTGAGGCACGATGGCGTCGTCGCCTGCATAGAGATTGCCGTAAGCGGCGGGCGAGTCCCGCGCGACCAGAGTGCCGCCCCCGAACATCGTAAGACCAATGCCCCCTTTGGCCTTTTCTTCGTGGTACAGCCGATAGCGCTCCTTGGGCAGGCCGTCCTCAGAATAAGCCGGCTCATGACTGGTCGACATGACGCGGTTTTTGAGCGCCAGGTGTTTCAGCGTCATCGGCTGCAGCAGCGGATCAGTCTTGGAATTCATGGAATCACTCTCGCCTTAAGGGCAGGGTAGCACAGCGAAAGGAGCCTCCGATCGAAGGCACGCAATCAAAAGGCAGCCGCTCCACCACAAATCCATACCGGGCTTCCAGTATCTCGTTAACGGACTCACAGGCTGCGTCGTCGCGCGCCAGGATATGCTTGGGGCTGGCGACAAGCACGTTGGTCGCTAATGCGGCCTGCTCAATTCGGTTCACGGACACCGTTTCAAAGTCGACGCCGACCTTCTCGCCGGCAAGATTCATGAAAGAGCCCGTGGCTGCCTCACACCAAAGTGCAAGATCAGGGTCCACAACATTCCAGCAGCAGTCAAGGTGTAGCACATCATGTGGAATGATGACAATCTCGCGTTTGATGCCACGGTTACGCAGCACACCGGATAGCCAGTCAATGCCTTCACGGCTCGAACGGGCACCCAGGCCTAAGAACAGTCTGCCCGGCGCGGGCATGACATCACCGCCCTCCAGGAAAACATCGTCTGGCATCCGGATGTAATTCTCCGGGTCGATATCAACGAGCAGTGGATCAATGCCAAGATGTTCGGTATTGCGAGATGCGTATCGCGAGTTGGCTTGAAAATACAGCCCGTCGATGACAAAGCCGATGTCTCTTGGACAGGTCTGATCGACAATCTGGGGAGAATCGACGATCTTCGGCCGGTGAACGACCGTGCCGTGTCTTTTCAGTGCGTTGCAGACACCTTCGAACTCGCGTTCTGTCATCTCGGGATCAGGTTGGGTGTAGACTGAACTCGTCGGGGGTAGGCCCTGTTGAAGCGCAGGATCAGCCTCAGGTTTCATGCCGATGCCGGTCCCAAGAATTACCTGCTGCAGGGGATCAAATTCGTTCTGGATGCTCAGCATGATCTCGAAGATCTCGATGCTAATTGAGACCTCAGTGCGAAGTTCATCGAATGGTGTTGGTGACTAGGCCGGGCCGACCAACTGCTCCAGAAATTGCTCTAGCCACTTGGCTTGGCTTGCATGCGCGTCCACGGCAAGCTGATTCTGTTCTTCCCGGGTCTGGCTGCCCTCGCGGGCATAAAGTGACTGATCCTTGTCCTGCCAGCGGCGAAAGTTCTGCAAAGAACATTCCGGATGAAATTGAAAACCGTAGGTGGTTTCGCCAAAAGAGAAGGCCTGACAGGGAAAGGATTCGGTGCCGGCAAGCATGATAGCGCCTTCGGGTGCGCTAAAGCCGTGATAGTGTGCCTGGGTTACCTGGAAGTGATCGGGAAGCAGGTCTTTACCGGCTTCCGTCGGAGTCAGCGTGTAGTAACCGAATTCTGCATGGCCCTGAAGGTTGGGCCCAATGACGCTGCCAAGGCCATGGGCAATAATCTGCCCTCCAAGACAGAAACCGACCGTCGGGATTCCGTGGGCAACACAGTTTTTGGCAAACGCAATCTCAGCACCAAGCCAGGGATATCGGTCGGTATACCAGTCTTTTTCGTCAGCCGGCTGACCGCCGCCGTAAATCACGGCGATGGCAACAGAGTCGTCAATCTCCGGTAACGCGGTTCCCTGATCCGGCATGCACCAGTCCAGTTCATATCCTAGCCGTGCAAGGGTCTTTGAAGCATGATCCGCGTTTTGTGGACCGTCACCGCCGTGGGTAACCAGCACCGCTTTTTCTACTGCCGCCATGTTGGTTCGCGCTCTCGCCAAGAAAGAGGCGGCCCAGTGTACACGACAGCAATGGGCGAACGGCGACTGATTTATTCGTGCAGTTCCCAGCCCCAGTCAAATTCTTCAATCACCTGAATGAGGTCGGTCTGCGAGACGATGCCGA
>CAYSMI010000157.1:0-3603 GCA_964432165.1 uncultured Acidiferrobacter sp. | reverse complement strand
ATAGCCAATCATCTGATCGATGCTAACCTCTGCGGCGTGGAGAGTCACGGCGTGATGCGGGCGATGCAGTATGCTGAGCGCATCCGCAGCGGTGCCATGGGTGCCGATATCCGTCCCGAGGTGCGCACCACCGATACCGGCGCGACGGTCGTGGACGGCGGCATGGGTAGTGGTATTCCGGCCATGCTGCTGGCCTACGAAACTGCCACGGCACTCGCGCAAGACGGCGGGTTAGCGGCGGTCTCCATTGTCAATACCGGTCACACGGGCCGCCACGGCGCCTATGCTGATGCCGCCGCTGCAAAGGGCTTTCTCACGATCTGCACCGGTGGCGGCAATCATCGGGTGCACAGCCAGGTAGCGCCCCACGGCGGCGCCCGCGGTATGCTGCCAACCAACCCCTGGTGCATCGGCATCCCGGGCGGTGACCTCGGACCGGTGGTGATCGACTTCGCCACCGGCCGGATCGCCGGCGGCTGGATTTACGCGGCCCAGTCCGCCGGGGCATTGTTGCCGGAGGATTGCGTGATCGATCGCCACGGTAACCCCACCCGTGACCCGCAGGACTACTTCGACGGCGGCGCCATCCTGCCCATGGGCGGACACAAGGGTTACGCCCTTTCGCTCATGGCCGAACTGATTGGCGAGGCGATGCTGGGCCCCGCTTCATCGGAGTGCAACTGGTTTCTGCTGGCGATCGACACCCGCCGCTTCCGTGAGCCGGAGGCCCTGCAGGCGGCTGCCGAGCAGGTACTGGATGACCTGCGCAACTGTCCGCCCGCTCCGGGCTTTGAGCGGGTGGAGATCCCCGGCGAGCGCGAGCGCGAGCAAAGGCGTCGAAGCAACGGCGTTATTGCGGTACCGGAGCAAACCTGGCGTCAGCTTGTTGAATTATCCGAAGAACTTAACCAGGGGTAGGCCAATATGAAGATAACCGACATTAAGACCTATCTGGTGGAAGCCCATCGGCGCAACTGGGTGTTTATCGAGGTCGAGACCGACGCCGGCGTGGTCGGCGTTGGTGAGGCCACCATTGAACCCTTCGAGCGCACGATGATAACCCTCATCGAGGACTACAAGCGCACCGTCATCGGCAAAGACCCCAATGCGATAGAGCACCTTTGGGAAGACCGCTACCGGGGCCAGTTCCTACGCTCGGACCTGCTGGTCAACGTGGCCTTTAGCGCCATCGAAATTGCCTGTTGGGATATCAAAGGCAAGGTTCTGGGGGTGCCCTGCTACGAACTTTTCGGTGGACCCTATCGTGACACCGTACCTTGTTACGGCAATTACTGGTTCATGAAGACCCGAATGGGCAGTACCAGCGTTGGAGAGTACGCCGAGAGCGCCGCACGGGCCGTGGAAAACGGCTTTCGGGCCCTAAAGTGGAGTCCCTTCGGCTACGTTGCCCACGCCATGACGCCGGAGCAGGAGCACGTTACTGTGGAATGTGTGCGTCAGGTACGTGAGGCCGTGGGGCCTGACGTTCACCTGATGGTCGACGCGCATGGCCGCTTCGATCTGCCCCAGGCGCGCCGGCTGGCCCAACGGTTTGAGGAATTCGACCTTTATTTCATGGAGGAACCCCTCCCTCCGGAAAACCTGGATGCCTACGTGGAGCTCAAGCGCAGCACCCGGACTCCTATCGCCACCGGCGAGCGTTATGTTGCCCGCTTTCAGTTTCGGGAGCTGCTGGAAAAATACTGCTGCGACTATATCCAGCCGGATGTGATCTACACCGGCGGTATGAACGAACTGCGCAAGATCGCGGCCATGGCGGAGGCCTACTATTGCCCGGTGATTCCCCACAACTGCAACGGCCCCGTGTGCACCGCTGCTTCCATCCATGCCGCGGCCTGCATGCCCAACTTCCGAATCCTTGAATACATTCCCGTTCCGGAACGCGAAGACGTACTGGTGGAGCCTCTGATGATGAAGGATGGCGCCTTCGAACTGCCTACCGGGCCGGGCCTTGGCGTCGAACTCAACAAGGCGGTGTTTGACGAGTATGTCTATAAACCCTGCGACCTGGATCACTTCAGTCCGGTGCGGGAAATTGTGCTGTAGTCCTTTGACCCGCCTCTTTCCAGCCGCTACGCTAGCCCTGAAAACCTCCGACGCCGTAAAGAGATAATGAAATGAGCCGAAAAAAGTTTATCGCCATTCACACCTATCACAGCGACCAAACGAAAGGCCAGTTCTGGGCCGGCACTAAGGGGCTAGAGCGAACAGATACTGAGTGGCGGGATATGTACATCTTTGACAAATGTCAAATCACCGCAGTGTGGGTAGGCGCTGACGACTTCTTTTTTTGCCAATGGGAAGCCGAAACGGAAGAAGATGTTCATCAAACCCTTACCGAATTAGGCGCAGATGACTACATATTCACGGCTTTGTATCAAATCGACATGCACATTGATGTAAACAACCTTACCGGGAAAAATCCTTATGGGGCCATTGCGTACCTGGACACCGGGTCTTGACAGGCCTGACATATCCGATGCGCCTGTGGTATCCGGGTATTCCGTCCCACCGCATCGCACTAATATCTTGACCATTTATCAATGCAGCCCGAGTGGCATACAGACCGGTCCTGGAGAACTTTTCGATGAGCCCAGCCTTTGATTTACTAGAGTATCAGCGCCGCCTCCAAAAAGTACGCAGCGCCATGTCCGGCAAAGATCTTGATGCCCTGGTGATCGGTGATCCGGCAAACATGAACTGGCTGACGGGGTTTGACGCCTGGTCTTTTTATGTGCCGCAGGTGATGCTTGTCCTGCACGATCATGCTCCTGTCTGGCTGGGACGGCAGATGGATGCAGGTTCAATTTCACTGACGACACATCTTGGGTCCGAAAGCGTACGCCCTTATGCAGAGAATATGGTTCAGTGTGATGGTGTGCATCCAATGGATTCCATTGCCGGGTCATTGGCGGAGTTGGGTCTTGCGGACAAACGCATCGGTTTCGAAAGTGATACCTATTTCTTCTCCTTTAAGGCGGTTCAACGGTTGCAGGAGGCGCTGCCTGGCGCGAACTGGGTCGATGCCGACCTGCTGGTGAACTGGTGCAGGGCGGTCAAAAGTGATGCCGAGATTGAAGTGATGCGCGGGGCCGCGAGAATCGCAAGCCACGTAATGACTGTCGCGTGTGAACATATTGCTCCCGGGGTACGCCAGTGTGACCTTGTGTCCAGGGTACTTGCGGCACAGATCAGTGGAATAGATGACTTCGGCGGTGATACGACTGCGCTTTGCCCCTTGATCCTTGCCGGTGAAGCCGCCGGCACCGCTCACCCGATGTGGACGGATGCACCGTTTGAGCCTGACCAGACAGTCGCACTGGAACTGGGTGGTGCCTACCGACGCTATAACGCGGGGCTTGCCCGCACTGTGCAGTTAGGAAAGGGGCCCCAAAAAGTCTTTGACACGGCGAAGGCAGTCACCGAAGGTCTTGAGGCGGTGTTACAGACCATTCGGCCGGGTATTTGTGCCGGTGATGTGCACCGGGCATGGCAGGATGTGCTGGACCGTTACGGACTCACCAAGGAAAGCCGGATCGGCTACAGCATCGGGGCGGGCTATCCCCCGGACTGGGGTGAGCA
>CAYSMI010000156.1:0-3616 GCA_964432165.1 uncultured Acidiferrobacter sp. | reverse complement strand
ACGTGCCCATAAGCGCTCGGCCAGGGATGCCGAAGGGGGTTGACTCACAGAAGTGCCCGCCGCATGGGCAGATTACCGCGCTGCAGGGATTGCCCTGCCCACACCGACCGTCATTGGCGCTCAGGCGGCTGGCGGCGCAGCGGCCTTTACGGAATCCGGGACATCATCTGCGTACTTGGCAAAGTTCTCCTGAAAGAGCCCGGCAAGTTTTCTGGCCTGGGTGTCGTAGGCATCGGCGTCCGTCCAGGTGTTTCGCGGATTGAGCACCTCGGCCGGAACCCCCGGGCATTCGGTGGGCACCTCAAGCCCGAATATCGGATCGGTCACCGTGGCCACATCATCGAGGTTACCGTCGAGCGCGGCATTCACGATCGCCCGGGTGTGATTGATGGCCATGCGCTCGCCCGTCCCGTAGGCGCCCCCAGTCCAGCCGGTATTGATAAACCAGACCTTGGCCCGATGCGTCTCAATATTTTTGCCGAGGAGCTCCGCGTACTGGCGCGGGTGCAGCGGCAGAAAAGGACCGCCAAAACATGGGCTGAACGTCGGCACGGGTTCGGTCACCCCTTTTTCCGTGCCCGCCACTTTGGCCGTATAGCCGTTGATGAAATGATACATGGCCTGTGCCGGCGACAGTTTGGCCACTGGCGGCAAAACGCCGAATGCGTCACAGGTCAGAAATACAATATTCTTCGGCTGGCCGCCGCGGCCGGTCATGGAGGCGTTGGGGATCTGGGAGATCGGGTAGGACGCCCGGGTATTTTCGGTCAGCGAACTGTCATCAAGGTCGATCGAACGGGTCGACTCGTCCAGCACCACATTTTCCAGAATCGTGCCGAAGGTCCGTGTGGTCTGGTAAATCTCGGGCTCCTGTTCCGCCGAGAGTTTAATTACCTTGGCGTAACAGCCGCCCTCGAAGTTGAAGATGCCGCTTTCGCTCCAGCCGTGCTCATCGTCCCCAATCAGGGTGCGCGATGCATCCGCCGAAAGCGTCGTCTTGCCGGTGCCGGACAGCCCGAAGAAAACTGCGGTACTGCCATCATCACCGATATTGGCCGAGGCATGCATCGACAGCACGCCCTGGCGGGGCAGCAGATAATTCATGACGCTGAAGATGGACTTCTTGGTCTCGCCCGCGTAACTGGTCCCGCCGATGATGACCAGTTTCCGGGAGAAATTCACAATGATAAACGTAGGTGAATGAGTACCGTCGGTCTGTGGATCAGCAGAAAAGCCCGGCGCGTTGATCACGGTAAAGCCGGGTTCATGCCTGGCCTGCTCCTCATCGGTCCCGACAATAAACATGTTGCGGGCAAATGCACTGTGCCAGGCAAGCTCGTTGATGATCCGGACCGGCAGACGGCGGTCGGGGTCAGCGCCGGCAAAGCAATCCTGAACAAACCATTCTTTGCCCTCAAGGTAATCGGCCATCCGGGCAAACAGCGCATCAAAATGCTCGGGGCTGTAGGGTACGTTGACCTTGCCCCACCAGATCTCGTTTTCCGTGTTCTCGTCGCGTACGACAAACTTGTCATTGGCCGAGCGACCGGTATGCTGTCCGGTATTGACGGCCATCGCTCCGGATCGGGTCAAAAAACCCTCGCCCTTGCGGATGGCATGTTCGGTGAGGGTGGCCTGGGTCAGGTTCCAGTACACGGCTTTGGGATTGCGAAGGCCGTGGTTGTCAAGGCCATAAGCGCTGTGGGCTTTGGCGTCGGTCATGGTTGCTCCTTTGTCATCACCCCAAGTTCAATATGCCTGATAGAGCGCCGCGGGCTTTCTTGTTATGGGCATCGTAGCGGCTCTGAGCCGCTGCCGGGCGCTATTGTCCGACGGCACAGCGCGATTGCGGGTTCGGGTAATGCCGGACCCCAAACCGCGCTGGCGCGGTCGAGTGGCATTCTCGTTATGTCAGGCGGGCCACTAAGTCGGGGAACTCTTCGGTAAAGCGGATGAGTATATCAATTTTGTTCACTTTCCGGCGCCACCCAGCCCTCGGGCTGGTCTCCGCCATCGCCAAAAAGAAATGCGGTCATCTGTGCTTCGAGATACGCCCGGTGCTCCGGGTTGATGGGGCTAAGGCGCTGCTCGTTGATCAGCATGGTCTGGCGCGACAGCCACTGCTGCCAGCCCTCACGCGAGACTTCCCGCAGGATGCGCTGGCCCAGTTCCCCGGGCCAGGGGGCTGTGCCCAGCGGCTCTGCCAGGCGGTTCAGCACCACACATTGAATCTTCTCGCTCATGATTGACTATCCAGTTGTTCTAACAGTTTCTTGACCGGGGCAGCCAGCCCGCGTCTTCCGGGTACCCCGGGACGTACCCACGCGCGGCCCTGGCTCCCGATTCTAGCGCCCGCAGCGGCACTGACCCGCAACGGCTGCGGTTGGATCTTAAGGACAAAATGCGTGAAGGCATGATGAATGACGGGCAAAGCCGCGGACTTGGTCGCCCGGATGTTGAACGTCTGCTGGCACCAGCGCGTCGGTGCCTGCCCGGGCCGGCACTCCGGAAAACTCCACAGACCGCCCCAGATCCCTGAGGCTGGCCGGCGCTCAAGCAGTACCCGTCCTCGAGGATCGGTGAGAATCAGCATGGTAACCTCACGCGTCGGCCTGACCCGTTTTTGCCGCCGATGGGGGAATGCTTCCGGGGTCCCGAGGGCTTTCGCCCGGCAGCCTTGGCCGAGCGGACAGATCGCACATTGCGGCCGGGTACGCGTGCATAGCAGTGCGCCGAGATCCATCATGGCCTGATTAAACGGTGCTGCCAGCGCTGCACTTCTGGGAAGGACGGCTTCGGCCCGTTGCCATAGTTTCTTCTGGACTTGCTGGCGGGAGACATCTCCTGAGACCGCGAAATACCGCGCCAGGACCCGGCGGACATTGCCGTCGAGAATCGGGTGGCGTTGATCGCCGGCAAGGCTCAGTATGGCACCGGCGGTTGATCTGCCGACCCCGGGCAATGCCATGACGGCTTCCAGCCGGTCGGGAAATACCCCACCGTGTTCACGCAGGATCATGCGCGCCGCGCGGTGCAGGTTGCGGGCCCGCGCGTAATATCCGAGTCCCGTCCAGTAACCCAGTACCGTATCGATCTTCGCACGGGCGAGACTGGCGACATCGGGAAAGCGCCGGACAAAGCGCTCATAGAAGGGGGTCACAGTAGCGACCTGTGTCTGCTGCAGCATGATTTCCGAGATCCAGACCCGGTACCGATCGCCTTTGACCTGCCAGGGCAGGTCATGGCGGCCGTGCACGCGATACCAGCGCAGTACCGACCGGCCGAAAGTCCGGGTAGCGTCTGGCGCTTTTCCTTTTTGGCTCGCCGCCGATTTTTGTCCAGTCACCGGATCAGGTCTCAGACAGACCATCCGGCACGGGCAGATATAATGATCCGACCATGCGATGGCTCCTTTGTGTATGGCTCGTCCTGAGTCCGATCCCGGCGCTGGCGGCCGATGTGCTGCGCGGGCATGCCATCTCGATGTTTGATTCCGAAATCCCCCGATACCCTGCCGACTTTCGCCATTTTGATTACGTCAATCCCGATGCGCCCAAAGGGGGAAGTCTACGGCTTGCGTCCCAGGGCAGCTTTGACAGTTTTCACCCGTTCATCC
>CAYSMI010000155.1:2417-3621 GCA_964432165.1 uncultured Acidiferrobacter sp. | reverse complement strand
TTCTGATCGAGATCCGTGAGCATGGCATCGGAACCAAGGTCCTCGACTTTTCCAGCGACGAAAATCTCGCCGCTCGACATGTCTTCACCGACACGCTCCCCGGAATCGCCCAGGATGATGATGGTGCCGCCATACATCATGTAACCGGCCATGAAGTTCGCGTTACCGGCGCAGCACAAGGTGCCTGCTTTCATGACCTGGCCAGCGCGTGATCCCATGTTGCCCTTGATGACGATCTCGGCACCGCGGATCGCCACACCGGGAATCGCGCCGGCGTTTCCGCCGACCACCACCGAGCCGCTGTACATGTTGTCGCCAACGCCCCAGCCAACGTTGTGCGAAACATTGAACTGTGCCTGGTCAGTCAGCCCGGCACAGAAGTAGCCAGCCGATCCCTGGACCGTCACATTGATCGGGGCTGTCAGCCCAACGCCGATGTGATGGCGGGCGTCCGGATTCAGAATCTCGACATCTTCTCCGGCCTCGCCTAAGGTCCGAAGCTGAGCATTCGCATCACGAACGCTCAGCGTTGCTAAGTCGAGCGCGACCATGTAGCGTAGGTGCCGGGTGCAGGTTCACGGGTATTGAGGGCCCGTCCGGGGAAAAGACGGTTCAGCGATACCTCTTCGGAGGCAATGGCGACGAGTTCATCGTCTTCGTACATGATCATCGGCTTGGCAGCGAGGCGATCCTTTGCATAGCCGATCTCGTCACCGGTCGACACCAGAAAAGAAAAAGTACCGTCAAGATCATCGATCGAGGTCGACAATGCATCTTGAAGTTTCACACCCTGTGCCAGTTTGTCGGCAAGGTATACGGCGATCAGTTCACTGTCATTGTCCGTCGTAAATTCGAAGTCCTGCTGCTCCAGGCGCCGACGCATCTTCCAGTAATTCGTAATCTGTCCGTTATGCACGATCGCAATATCGGCAAAGCCCGTTGCCCAGAATGGATGCGATGCCTCCGGCTTGACGTCACTCTCGGTTGCCAGCCGCACGTGGCCAAGACCGTGGGTGCCGTGAAACTCGTTAACGTGATATCGGTCATCCACATCGTGGGCGCTGCCCACATCCTTGACGATTTCGAGACTCGTGCCGATTGAAATTACTTTCGCCGCGTGCTCCATTTCGTATGACAGCTTCTGGATATCGCCGTCATACCGGATCGTCACGCGGTAGTTGTCCCCGGCGCGCGCTTCCTCCTC
>CAYSMI010000155.1:0-2317 GCA_964432165.1 uncultured Acidiferrobacter sp. | reverse complement strand
AATTCAACTGGTGGAAATAATGTTTCCCTGCAGGAAATTCTCAGAAATAAAAAGCCCGGCCGATGCCGGGCTTTGATGGCGGGTAGGGTCTTGGGCCTCAGGCTGGTTTGAGATAAGACTCCATGGAGTCGTCCATCTCGTCCAGCCAGGGTGTATGGTGCAGCGGCTGGGCATTGCCGGTCATTAAAGACGGATAGGCATTGTCACGGAAGGTCATGATGTTGTCATGCTTGTGGTGTTCCCATTCCATGAAGGTCTTATTGACCGCCTCAACATCAAAACTCGGGTAGTCGGTTTCGTCGATCAGATCCTGTACGTAGTCGCCCTGGAACCAGATCATCTGCTCGTCATCCTCGAGTTTTTCTTCACGGTCGCGCCAGGCCTGGCTGTGCTGACGCATGGTTTCAAGATCGGGCAGATCAATCCTGCCCAGGATGTAGTCGCGTGCATACCAGGCCTGGGCATCAAACATGTTGAAGGTGTAGAACTGATCCTGCATACCGAGATACATCAGCCTGGGATTATCCTCCCAGAACACGCCCTTATACAGATTCAGGGGCCACAAACGGTTACCCGTCTGAAGCCGAAGTTCATTGGGAAGAAACGGGAAGTGATGCAGATAACCCGTACACATGATAATCGCGTCGATCTCTTTGCTTGAGCCGTCCTTGAAATGGCAGGTATTTTTCTCGACCCGCGTCAGGATCGGGACCTCTTCCCAGTTATCCGGCCAGTGGAAACCCATCGGCGCCGTCCGGTGGGCAACCGTTATTGAGCGCGCCCCGTACTTGTAGCACTGCGAGCCGATATCTTCGGCGGAATAACTGGTACCGATAATCAGGATGTCCTTGCCTTTAAACTCAAGCGCATCACGAAAATCGTGCGCATGCATCACCCGGCCGTTGAACGTTTCCAGGCCCTCGAACTGGGGTACGTTAGGCGTGGAGAAATGACCTGTTGCAACCACAACATTATCGAAGTCTTCGGCATACATCCGGTCTTCTTGTAGGTTATGAACAGTAACGGAAAAGGTCTTCTTGTCTTTGTTGTACTCAACCCATCTCACAGCAGTTGAAAAACGGATCTGGTCACGCACCCCGGCTTTTTCGACCCGGCCCTTGATGTAATCCCAAAGAACCGCACGCGGTGGATAGGAAGCGATTGGACGGCCAAAATGCTCTTCGAAGGTGTAGTCCGCGAACTCAAGGCACTCCTTGGGGCCGTTCGACCATAGATAGCGGTACATACTGCAGTGCACCGGCTCGCCGTACTCATCCATGCCGGTACGCCAGGTGTAATTCCAGATTCCGCCCCAGTCTGACTGGCGCTCAAAGCAGACCACTTCCGGCACCTCAGCGCCCTTCTCCTTTGCTGACTGAAATGCCCGAAGCTGTGCGAGCCCGCTTGGGCCCGCACCCAGCACTGCCACTCTTTTCGTCATGAACGACCCTCCTTAATGGATCCTCTGATTAGTGTTCTACCTAGCCGTGCAACCTGGGAGCTCGCTTTTGAGTCCTTGATCGTCGCCGGTGATTCCAAAGCTGTCGAGCCCTCAAATGGAGCATTCTAAAACCGCAACACTGCGCATCTGCCTCGCACCACGCCCACGTTAACGATCCCATAATGATCGCATGGTTTATCAGCCAAGATCAACGACACTAAGGCCCGGGACTTGATCGGAACCTCTTGCGCCCTTGTCCCACTACCTGGCTCAATAGAGCAGAACCGGGTCACACAAAATGGTTGCATTCGCATTATGATTGTGACGGATCATAATGAGGTGTGAATCCTGCGGCTTGTTCACAAACGACCGGGCGGGACACCCGTGCTGCCCAACGAGGTGCGATTGATGGCTGAAAACCACTCTATCCCATGGCGTGGACCCCGACGTATCATAAATCTCTACGAGACACCCTACGAGGCGTACGATCTTGAGGGCGAAGTCCAGGACAATGTCCATCTGCTGAACATCAGTTACAACCGCGACCACGCCACCGGCTGGTATGTGATCCGGATGGAGCCCGGAACGGCTTCAATTCCTCACGAGCATGCGAAGTTCGAAGAGTACCTGATTCTCGAAGGTGAACTCATCGAAAGCGACGGCACTGTTTTGAAAAAGGGGGATTTCGTCAGTTATCCCCCCGGCAGTTACCATAACTCACGAACCGAGACCGGTTGCCTGCTCATCGGCCATGACCGTGACCCGTACTCAAACTGACCCCACAGCAGCTTACCCGACGCAATTACCAAAGCGCCGAATTCAAAAGGATAGGTCTCACCACAGCTTCAGGTAGCGGCTGACTTCCCAGTCGCTGAC
>CAYSMI010000154.1:0-3664 GCA_964432165.1 uncultured Acidiferrobacter sp. | reverse complement strand
TGCGAGCAACGCGGCATACGCTGCTGCTATCACGGCTGGGTGTTCGATGTTGATGGCACAATCCTGGAAATTCCAGGAGAGCCTGATGGATCTGACCATGTGCGTCACGCGATCGAACACGTACGCCTCGGTGCATACCCGGTCCGGGAATTCAGAGGTCTGTTGTTTGCGTATCTGGGCCCGCCGGAACACACGCCCGAGTTTCCTTTCTACGATACGTATGAGATCCCTGACTTGGTCATGACCCCATATGCGGTTCCGTTTAACTGCAACTGGATACAAGTGCTCGACGCGATTGTGGACCCGGTGCATACGGCCTTTCTTCACGAATCCCAGTTTTCGGATGGATTCGGCAAACTGGGGGAAATTCAGTTCTATCACCGCGACAAAATCCGGTTTCTCGGTACCGCTTCCCGACGTGTCGGCGAGAACATCTGGGTACGCGTCAACGAACTTATCCTGCCGAACTTCACACAGGCCGGTTCGGCATTTGCGTGTGACGGGACAAGGCCCCGTTACTTCGGACGTAGCGCATTCACACGCTGGGTGGTACCTTTGGACGATCGGCACACGGTGGCATTCGCCTGGGGAAACTTCGGTGAGCGTGCAGACCCGCACGAATACAACACGCTCGAAGGCATGCAGCGTATTGAAGCCGGTGAGATTCTTGGCCGTACCTATGAAGAGCGCCAGCAGCGTCCCGGCGACGTTGAGGCTGTCGAAGGCATGGGCACTATTGCCGACCAAGAAAAAGAGTTTCTCCTGCCGGGGGATCAGGGGGTCAGCCTCTACCGGCGCCGACTGCGTCAACTCGCCCGAAATCTGGAGAAAGGTGAGGCGCCACCCCAGCCAACAGAACTTGGTGGCGACTTCATCCCAACATACGGAAGCGACACAGTCCTGCACAGACCCCTGTCCCGAGATCAGCAGGATCAGCAACTCCTGCGTGAGACCGGTGCCAAGGTCATGGATATCCTATTTGATTCGGATGAAGGTCCTGCGCCTGAGCGCGACAGCCGAATCATCTCCCAACTGCAGCAGCTTGAATAACCAGCCATGTACCGCGTCCATATCAAGAACAACCATCACAGACCGGACACCTTCCCTAACACGGCCGAGGGCGAGGCGGTGTTCACCATTACCCGGGAACGCTTCGATACCGCTGCAACTGCCCATAGGGATGTCGCCTCCCAGCTCGAGGTATCAATCGACTGGGATACTGACAACTTCGTTCACCATATGGCGACGGCTCATGCTCTGGTGACCTGGAATCTTCCAACGGAAAACCTCGCCGAGGTCGCACCCAACCTCAAGTGGATTCACATCATTGGCGCCGGTGTTGAGCACCTGGCTCCGATGGACTGGCTGCCCTCTGGTGTCACCTTGACGAACAACAAAGGCGTTCACGCTGATAAGGGCGGTGAATTTGGCATCATGAGCATCCTGATGCTGCACAACCACATGCCCAAGATCATCACCAACCAGACTGGCGCCAAGTACGACTCGCTTTATTCAACGCCGATCAAAGGAAAAACATTGGTCCTCATTGGCACCGGGAGCATCGGGCGGACCGTTGCCCGACACGCCCAGTCGATGGGGATTCATGTTATCGGGGTATCACGACACGGAAAGGAACTGCCGGAACTGGACGAGGCGGTTGCTGTCGATGATCTCGATCGCGTCCTGCCACGAGGTGATTTTGTCTTTGTCGTCACGCCGCTTACTGTCGAGACCACAAATCTGCTTGATGCCAAACGCCTTGCACTCATGAAACCCGGTGCGGGCCTTGTCAACATTGGGCGCGCTGCAGTGGTCGACTACGATGCACTTGTCGATCGTCTGAAAACCGGTGCCATCGGCGGCGCGATCCTTGATGTCTTTGATCCTGAACCCTTGCCGCCTGAATCACACTTATGGTCGGTACCCAACCTCATCATTACACCGCATGTTTCGGCTGACGACGGTAACGCGTATGTCTCGTTAACTCTGGATGTGTTTTTTAACAATATGCGCCGACTGATAAACGGCGAGGCTCTGGCAAATCAGGTCAATACCGCACTTGGCTATTGAGCCAATCCACCTATGCTACCCCCGGGGGTATCCTGCTGTGAATTCGTTCGGGTTTACGCCAGAATCGAAACTATCCTCCTGGACTATTCACTCACATGATAAGGGGAACTGAAGACACATGATCATCGGATTTTTGGGCACTGGGGTTATCACCGAGGCCATCATACGCGGTCTCTATGATGTCGCAGGATATGACGGCACCATCCTGGTGTCGCAGCGCTCGGCAACGCGGTCTGCCCAACTGGCTCGCGACTACCCAAAGGTCAGCGTCGTCGACGACAACAGATCCCTGGCTAAGCGAAGCGACTGGCTTGTACTTTCCGTGCTGCCCGAGCAGGTGGGCGATGTCCTCAAGGAACTGGATTGCCGGGCTGACCAGAAGATCATCAGCCTTGCTGCCGGTGTCCCGCTTGAGCAGCTTCGCACGTGGGCGGCACCCGCCACGGATATTGTCCGCGTAATCCCTATGCCGCCGATAGAACATGGCCTGGGGCCGGTGGCCTTGTGTCCGCCGGACGCTGGCGCTGAGACTCTCTTTGAAAAAATCGGCACCTGTGTGGCAGTCTCCGACGAAGCGCAATTCAACCTCTTCGGCGCAGCAAGCGCCCTGATGGCCGATTTTTTCGGTCAGGTCGCGGATGTCACCAGTTGGATGAGCGAAAAAGGCATGGATCTCGCGACAGCTGCCCGCTATACGACCGCGTTGTATCACGCGCTCTCTGAGCTTACTGTCAGACAACCTGTCGAAGAGCTGCAGATGATGAGCGCAGCCTGTCAGACACCCGGCGGACTGAACGCACAGTTTCTGACGCATAGAAACCAAAGCGGTGCGAACCGTTCCCTCACTGAAGGACTGGAGGATATCCTTACCCGCCTTGAGTCCGCTGCAGATTAAGAACGATAATCATAGAAACCTCTTTTCAGTGAAAGACCAGTGCAAGACGAATCTGCAACTTCTTCAGAATCCTCTCAAAAGCTGTCAACAAGCGATTCATCAGCTGCCACCACAGCGCCCGGCAAGACCGCCAGGACAGGCAAGAAAAGAGGCAAGATGTACTGGAAGTTTGCCGCCCTTGAAGGCTGGCGTGCGAAGGGCCGCCAGAACCAGAACGCAAATCAGCCCGCCGATACCGCAGATGATGCAGAAAGGGCGGAAAAAACAACGGGCACACCCGGGGATTAGCAGACTCGAAGAGTCAATACTTGGGTTTACGCTTTTCACGATCGAGTGATCTATGGCCACACCGGAAGAATTCAAGGCGCACGGCGAGGGATATCTTTTTGATCATCTGGGAATGACCTTCGCATTCTCTTCGTCGGGTGAAGCAACGGGCCTTCTTGAACTTGAAAAGCATCACTTCTCGTGGAAGGACCGCGTCCATGCAGGCACCCTGTTTGCACTGGCCGATTCCTGTGCGGGATTCGGATGCATCAGATCTCTCCCGGAAGGTGCGACAGGCTTTGCGACCCTTGAAACCAAAACCAATTTTGTCGCCACTACGGACGGTGGAACCATAAAAGCGGTGGCGAAACCAATGCATCTTGGAAAGTCAACGCAGATCTGGGATGTGGAGATAAGCTCCGAGAAGGATCA
>CAYSMI010000153.1:0-3685 GCA_964432165.1 uncultured Acidiferrobacter sp. | reverse complement strand
CAGTGCGTGGTTAACTGGCTTTCTTCATCATCACTTCCGTGACGCTTGAAGGTGCGGGTAGATACTGACTGAACTCCATTGAATAGGTCGCGCGCCCCTGCGAGGCAGACCTCAGGGAGGTGGCATAGCCAAACATCTCCGAAAGCGGAACCTCTGCCCGGACGATCTTGCCGGAGGGAACATCCTCCATCTCCGAGATCATCCCCCGACGCGAATTGAGATCCCCGGTGACCCCGCCCATGTACTGTTCTGGGGTCACGACCTCGACCCGCATAATGGGTTCGAGCAGGACCGGTTTGGCTTTGGTGCTGGCTTCCCGGAAAGCTTGAATCGCGGCCGCGCGAAAGGCGTGCTCAGATGAGTCCACCTCGTGGTAGGACCCGTCGTATAACGTCACTTTCAGGTCAATGACCGGATAACCGGCAACAATGCCTGATTCCATGGCCTCGACCACGCCTTTTTGAACCGCAGGAATATATTCGCGCGGCACCACACCGCCTTTGATCTGATCGACAAACTCAAAACCCTCACCACGCTGCTGCGGTTCGATGCGCAGATAGACGTGGCCATATTGTCCACGGCCGCCGGTCTGTTTTGAGTACTTATGTTCCTGCTCAACGGCACTATTCAGGGTTTCGCGGTAGGCAACCTGTGGTTTGCCGACGTTCGCATCAACACTGAACTCACGCCTTAAGCGATCGATGATGATTTCGAGATGAAGTTCCCCCATCCCGGAAATAATGGTCTGTCCCGATTCTTCGTCTGTGCGTACACGGAACGATGGGTCCTCTTGTGCCAATTTGCCCAGTGCAATACCCAGTTTTTCCTGGTCACTCTTGGTTCTGGGCTCAACCGCCTGGGAGATCACCGGCTCGGGGAATTCCATGCGCTCAAGCGTGATCACTTTGTTGGGGTCACAGAGCGTGTCACCGGTCGTAATTGCCTTAAGGCCCACTGCTGCCGCGATATCCCCCGCCCGGACTTCTTTGATCTCCTCGCGGGAATTGGCATGCATCTGAAGAATTCGCCCGATCCGCTCTTTCTTGCCTTTGACGGGGTTATAGATACTGTCGCCGGAGTTCACGACACCCGAATACACCCGGAAAAAAACCAGCTGCCCCACAAAGGGGTCGGTCATGATCTTGAAGCCAAGCGCTGCAAACGGTGCATCGTCCGAGGCCGGGCGCTCTTCTTCAGTGACTTCGTCCTCGAGGATTCCGCTGATGGCCGGGACTTCCGTGGGATTCGGCATAAAGTCGATGACGGCATCGAGCATGGCCTGCACGCCCTTGTTTTTGAATGCAGACCCACAGGTCACCAGAACGATTTCGTTGGCAATGGTCCTCTTGCGCAGTGCTCCTTTGATCTCATCCGCAGAAAGGTCTCCGTCCTCGAGATACTTCTCCATGAGATCTTCGTCTGCTTCGGCCGCGGTTTCCAGCAACTGCTCGTGCAGTTCGCTACAGCGATCCTGCAGGACTTCGGGAATATCGCGCTCTTCGAACTTGGCGCCACGGGTTTCCTCATCCCAATAGATGGCCCTCATCTTGATGAGGTCGACGATCCCCTCGAAGTTGTCTTCGGCGCCGATGGGGACCTGCAACGGGATGGCATTTGAGCCGAGACGGTTTCTGATTTGATCAACAACCCGGAAGAAGTCAGCGCCTGTACGGTCCATCTTGTTGATAAAGGCCATGCGCGGTACGCTGTACTTGTCAGCCTGGCGCCAGACGGTCTCCGATTGCGGTTCGACACCGCCAACCGCGCAGAAGACGCCGACCGCACCATCCAGCACGCGTAGGGAACGCTCAACCTCGATCGTGAAATCCACGTGACCGGGAGTATCGATAATATTGATTCGATGCTCCTCGTAATTCTGGTCCATACCGCTCCAGAAACAGGTCGTCGCAGCAGAGGTGATCGTGATACCCCGTTCCTGCTCCTGCTCCATCCAGTCCATAACCGCATTTCCATCATGGACCTCACCGATCTTGTGCGAGATGCCGGTGTAGAACAGGATGCGCTCGGTCGTGGTGGTTTTCCCCGCATCGATGTGGGCCATGATGCCGATGTTCCGGTAACACTCAAGGGGGGTTTTTCGTGGCACTGGGGTGATTCCGCGGGTAGTTGGGTAGGGCTTTGAGGGTTATCTTGGGGGTCAGAACCGGAAATGCGAAAACGCCTTGTTGGCCTCAGCCATCCGGTGCACTTCGTCTTTCTTTCGTGCCGCACCGCCGCGCTTGTCGGCAGCGTCCATCAATTCACCGGCGAGGCGGTCCGTCATGGATTTCTCATTGCGTTTACGTGCCGCGTCAACCAGCCAGCGCATGGCCAGCGCATTGCGGCGGCTCGGCCGGACCTCGACGGGCACCTGATAGGTTGCACCGCCAACGCGCCGGCTCTTGACCTCAACCACCGGGCGTACGTTCTCAAGGGCCTGGTAGAACACCTCGAGCGGCTCGGAAGCACCCCGGGTTCCGATCGTGTCCAGGGCGCCATAAAGCACTCTTTCGGCAATCGACTTCTTGCCGTCCTGCATCATCACATTGATGAACTTGGCAATCGTCTGATCGCCGAATTTAGGATCCGGCAGTATCGTCCTTTTCGGGACTTCGCGGCGTCTTGGCATCTTTGAAAAAATTTCCTTCTTTGTTCATTCCGCGGCTATCGGCAGCCGCGGCGTGTTGCCCACACGTTGACTTACCCATGACCCTGTGGCCACACGCATAGCTTTGGCCATCGACGCAAAGCGTCTCGCCCGGCGGCCAATGGCCCCGGCTCATTTCGATACGGTGAGACAGCTTTTTGTCGCTAGCGGCGTTGTGCCCCCTTCGCGACTTCTGTGCCGATCTTTCCTGCAAGATCAGCTTTATCACCGCGGCCGGTCAGCTATTCCAGCCTGCTTTACGGTTTCAGCACCTCCAGTGTCTCTCAAAGACCCCGGAGCAATCCCGTTTGATTAAGCCCGCTACGACTTTGGTCGCTTTGCGCCGTACTTCGAACGACCTTGACGCCGTTCCCCCACGCCGGACGTATCCAGCGTACCCCGGACTGTGTGGTATCGCACGCCCGGTAAATCCTTCACCCTGCCACCACGAATCAGTACAACCGAGTGCTCCTGCAGGTTGTGGCCTTCGCCGCCGATATAACTCGTCACCTCGTAACCGTTGGTCAGACGTACTCTGGCCACTTTTCTAAGTGCCGAGTTCGGCTTCTTAGGCGTGGTGGTGTACACGCGGGTACAGACACCGCGCTTCTGCGGACATGCCGCAAGCGCCGGCACGTTGGACTTTTGCGTCTGGCGTGTCCGGGGCTTTCTGACGAGTTGGTTAATGGTCGGCATCGCTAAGTTTTCGCTCAATTTCCACCCTGATTTCAGCCCGCAGATTCCAGCCGGACTGAACCCGAGAAAGGGCGGCGATTCTAGGCAGAGGAATGTTTTTTGTCAAGATTTGGCCGGTTTTCCGGGAATCTGGCTGAAATCCCACGCCTTAACCTTAAGCTGCCTCCACGGGTGCGGATTCCGCATCCTCGGTGAGTTTTTCGAGGATTGCCAACTCCTCGATCTCGGTATCTCCCTGAGCCTGCTCCTGTCTCCGCCGGCGCCGGTCTTCGTGGTGGGCCAATCCGGTCCCAGCCGGAATCAACCGGCCCACGATGACGTTTTCTTTGAGGCCTCTCAGGT
>CAYSMI010000152.1:0-3688 GCA_964432165.1 uncultured Acidiferrobacter sp. | reverse complement strand
CTGGCAATGACCTTTTTCTTTTATTTGTTTGTTAATCTTGGAATGGTTTCGGGCATTCTCCCGATTGTTGGCGTTCCGCTGCCACTGGTCAGTTATGGAGGAACCTCCATGCTGACTTTGATGGCAGGTTTCGGCATGATTATGGGAATGCACTCGAGACGTCGGCTGATGACGTGAGGAGGGCGGTTTGATCCATAAACAGCGCGGGGTTTTGGGCGCACGCCTATGGCTGGCAGGTGCAATGGGCGCGCTTGTGCTGATGGCGTCCCCGGTCTTCGCTGTTTCTCTTGAGAAATATCCCCAACTGGCCGAAATGGCAGACCGGCTGGATGGTATCGACGGCCTCAAGCGTGAGCAGATGAAGGCGTGGTTTCGCAATGCAAAGATTCAGTCGAAGATCATCGACGCGATGAACCGACCTGCCGAGCGGCTTTCCTGGCATCGGTACCAGTCACTGTTTGTTAACCCGGCATCCATCAATGGCGGTATCCAGTTCCTGAAACAGCATGCCGGCATTCTGGCGAAAGCCGAGGAGCGATTCGGAGTTCCCGCCGAGATCATCGTCGCCATTATTGGTATCGAAACCCGCTATGGGAAAGTACTGGGCAGCCTTCGGGTACTGGACAGTCTGGTCACGCTTTCGGTGGAATACCCGCGCCGCAGCAAGTTCTTCTCTTCCGAACTTGAGAATTTTATGCAGTTGTCGGCAGAGCAGGGACTGGACCCTCTGTCAGTGAAAGGATCCTACGCTGGAGCTATGGGGATACCCCAGTTTATGCCCAGCAGTTACCGCAGTTATGCCGTCGACTTTGACGGTGATGGTCGGGCCGATCTTCTGAACAGCGTCGCCGATGCGATCGGCAGTGCAGCCAATTATCTGGCCCGTCATCACTGGCGCCCCGGGGAGGCGATTGTCACCCGGGTCCTGAATGCGCCTGGCGCTCTGGATGCCCTGGTGACCCGTAAACTGAGTCCGAACTCGCCGCTCTCGGCGGTCAGGGCGCTTGATATCCCGGCATCCGGCGATTCAGAAGAGAAAGTAGGCGTCATGCGCTTTGAAGGAAAACTCGGCGCGGATTATCGCCTCGGTCACCACAACTTTTTTGTGATCACCCGGTACAACCGAAGTCAGAACTATGCCATGTCGGTGTTTGAACTGGCTGAGCAGATCGCCTCGGCAACCGGAAGTTGATTATGCGGGTGTGGCAGTGCATTGCGGTCTCAGCCGTAGTACTGACGCTTGCAGGGTGCAGCGTTTTTCGCGACCCGCCTTCGGGGGCCTACTTTGAGGATGACGGCCCCCCTGATTCCAGTCCTGATCCTGCGAGCGTTGCTGATGCGGTACCTCGCGCCGAACCCTTAAGCAGGACGGGAAACGCCCCTTACCAGGTGTTCGGTGAACGCTATATTCCGATGTCCTCGGTCGCGGTGGGCTATTCCGAAACCGGAGAGGCCTCCTGGTATGGACGCAAATTTCATGGCCGGACGACCTCCAATGGTGACGAGTACGATATGTTCGCTATGACGGCGGCCCACAAGACCTTGCCGCTGCCGACCTACCTGCGGGTGCGCAATCTCGCCAACGGCCGCGAGGTGGTGGTCCGGGTTAACGACCGGGGACCCTTCCTGGGCGGAAGAATTCTGGATCTTTCGTATATGGCGGCCAAAAAGCTCGGGGTGGTGGAAACGGGAACAGCACCGGTCCATCTCCGGGTTATTGGAACTGCGCCCAGCCAGGGGGCACCGCCGAAGCAGACGGTTTCTGGCGCGATGCAGCCAGTCGTCTTCCTTCAGGCAGGGAGTTTTCGTCTCAGGGGAAACGCGGAGCGGCTGAAGGCGGATCTGGCACGGGCCGGTATCACCGGTATTCGCATTGTGACAGTGGAACTTCAGGAGAATCGGTATTATCGGGTTCAGGCGGGCCCGGTAACCGGCGCGAACGCAATACAGAATCAGCGAGCGGTTATCATGAACGTAACAGGCGTAGAGCCGAAGCCAGTCAGGGAGTGATGTCAATAATGACCAGAAAGTGGGTAAGCGTGCTTCGCCACAGCATCTTCTGCATGTGTTTGATATTCATGCCATCGATGGCATCAGCAGAGATTGAGTCGGATCTTTCCGAGGCGATGAGGTCGACAATTCCGCCGCCGAAACTGAAGGTGGCATCCTGGCTGCTAATGGATGCAGCAACCGGACTGACACTGGCCGGAAGCCGGGCAGACACCCCGGTTGAACCTGCCAGCCTGACCAAGTTGCTGACGGCTTATATCGTTTTTCGTGAAATTGAGCGAGGTACCGTGACACTCGACGATATCGTGCTGATCAGCGAAAAAGCGTGGCGTTCTGAAGGGTCACGGATGTTTGTCGAGGCAGGGGACAAGGTCCGGATCGAGGATCTTCTCATGGGGCTGATCGTCCAGTCCGGGAATGACGCGGCGGTTGCATTGGCGGAACATGTCGCCGGCAGCGAAGAAGGTTTCGCTGACCTCATGAACCAGACGGCCGTTGAGCTCGGTATGACCAACAGTCACTTTGTGAACAGCGCCGGGATGCCGCATCCGGATCACTACACCACAGCCCGGGATGTGACATTGCTGACGCGCGCCATTGTCGATAACCAGCCCGACCACTACCAGAGGTATGCGGTCCGCGAATTTACCTGGAACGATATCACCCAGAAGAACCGCAACCCCCTGCTCGGACGCGACAGCAGCATCGATGGCGTAAAGACCGGCCATACCCGGTCAGCGGGTTACTGCCTGGTCGGCTCGGCACAGCGTGACGGGATGCGGCTGATCGGCACGGTAATCGGCGCCAAGAATGACCGTGAGCGGGCGGATGCTGTCTACTCACTGCTGCGCTTTGGCTTTGCCGCTTACGAGACCCATGATCTTTACCCCGCTGGCCAGAAGATCGTAGCGCCACGGGTGTTTAAAGGAGAGGCGCCCGCGGTGCCTCTCGGTCTGTCAGAGCCGATTGCCCTGGTGCTGGCCAAAGGTTCCGGTAAAAACCTGAAAGCCAGCGTGTTGCTTACCGACCCTGTGGTGGCGCCGGTTACGCAAGGCCAGGAGTTGGGAACACTGACGGTCACATTGGGTGATGCGCAACTCCTCTCCCAGCCGCTGGTGGCGCTTCAGGATGTTGCTGCGGGGTCGTGGATGCATCGACTGTCGGACGCTGTTCGACTGTGGTTTCACTGATGCCAGCAGAGGATGAAGGCGCTAAAATTTCTGAAGAACTGCTGAGTTTTCCCTGCGAATTTCAGATCAAGGCGATGGGAAAACAGGTGCTTGGCTTTGACCAGCGTGTCCGGGCCATCGTCTCGCGCCATCTGGCAGGCGCAAAGATTCTCGATCTCAGTACCCGGGAGAGCGGCTCCTCCAAGTATGTCTCAGTCAGCTGCACGATCGAGGCGACCAGCCGTGAACAGCTGGATGCCATCTACCTGGATCTCAATAGCGAGAGTGACATTCTGCTTACACTGTAGGGGCTCTGCAAAGTAACGTACGATGACGCCATCGCTGGAGTTTTGCCGATTGGGGGTTCGCGATTACGCGACAACGCTGGTGCAGATGCGGGATTGGACGCACACGCGTCAGCCCGACACGCCCGATGAGATCTGGTTTCTTGAACATTCTCCGGTATATACCCAGGGCGTGAGTTGCCGGGAGTCTGTGCGAGATGGGGG
>CAYSMI010000151.1:0-3794 GCA_964432165.1 uncultured Acidiferrobacter sp. | reverse complement strand
CAGACTGGTCGGCTGCTACGGCAATGTGCCAGGAACTCTCCTCAATGCCCTGTTCCTGGCACTGCAGCCCTTCCGGCTGGGATCGAAAAAGTATCTCGACCTGGTTGATCTCGCCGACGATCCTGAAGGGCTTCGTACCTTTGCCCGGATGGAACGCTGGATCGCCGACAGTCCTGACCAGGCAGGACGCACTTTCCGTGAATTCGTGGGAGCACTCTTTCAGCGCAATGCCCTGGTCGCGGGTGAACTGGTCCTCGACGGGAAAGTGGTCGACCTTGGCGAGATCCGCTGCCCGGTGCTCAACGTCTATGCCCTTGCCGACCACCTGGTGCCGGCATCGGCCTCAAGGGCGCTTGCCGACCATGTGGCAAGCACGGACTACAGCGAACTTGAATTCGACGGCGGTCACATCGGAATCTATGTCAGCCGCGACGCGCAGGAAAAAGTGCCGCCGGCGGTGGCTGCCTGGCTGCAGAAACGGCCCTAGACCGGGCCGCACTAGGGCTGGCGTGAGACCTTCAGACGCAGTGCCCTGATCTTCATGTCTGCCAGCACACGGTTTGCGCTTTCCATGGTCTCCATCGACGGATAAGGGCCGACCCGGACGCGGAAGAAATCGCCCTGGCCCTGCACCGAGATGTGCTGAATGCTGGGCTCAAAACCGGCAATGGCCAGACGGGCCTTCATGTGCTCCGCCTCACGGCGGTTGTCGTAAGAAGCCGCCTGCAGCATGTAAAAACTCCGGGCGGTCGCGGGGTCTTTTTGCTTTTGGGTCGTATCCTCAGCCGCCGTTTCTTGAGGAGAATCTGAGACATTGGCCTCGGGAATCACATGCTCGATCTCGGGCAGTACCGTGTAAAAATCGAAACTGGCGCGGGCCGGAGTTTCTACGCCGGCGCTTACCGCCGCTGCCGACGTCGTTTCCTCGCCGGGGTTGCCGGATGTCCGCAACAGTTCGCTGATGCCCGCCCCCATCCGGTCAGGGTCTCCGCTGGTGGCGCCCTGGTAAAGCACCACCCCGACCACACCCACCGCGATGCCCAGCACCATCAGCACCACATCGTAGGTGAGGCGCGAACTCCCGTCCGCTTTTCTGGTGCGGATGTTGCGAGCCATCGCCTACATGCGCTCTGGCGCGGTGACTCCCAGCAGGTCAAGCGCGTTGGCAATCACCTGCCGCGTGGCATCGATCAACGAAAGCCGGGCGAGGCGAAGGTCCGCCTGTGCGGCGAGAAAGGGGTGCGCGTTGTAGTAGGTATGGAAATCATTGGCCAGTTCGCGAAGGTAATAGGCCACCTGGTGGGGTTCGTAGGTACGGGCGGCAGACTCCACAACTTCCGGGTAGCGCGAGAGTTTCTGTAGAAGATCAGCCTCACGGGGCTCTGTGAGCAAGCTGTGGTCTGCCGCGGCGAGGTCCGCGTCGATGCCTTTTTCTGCCAACTGGCGGAATACGCTGCAGATGCGCGCATGGGCGTACTGCACGTAGTAAACCGGGTTGTCGCTGGATTGCGACTTGGCGAGATCAAGATCGAAATCCATATGCTGGTCGGGCTTTCGCAGCGCATAGAAAAAACGCGCCGCATCGCGGCCGACTTCCTCGCGTAGTTCGCGCAGCGTAACGAACTCGCCGCTGCGGGTAGACATCGACACCTTCTCACCGCCCCGGTACAGCACGGCAAACTGCACCAGCAGTACACTGAGATCGTCCGGGTCAAGCCCCAGCGCCGACATCGACGCCTTGACCCGCTTGATGTAGCCGTGGTGATCGGCACCCCAGATATTGATGACGTGCGAAAAGCCGCGCAGGATCTTGTCGCGGTGGTAGGCGATATCAGTCGCAAAATAGGTATGGTTGCCGTTGGCGCGAAGTACTACCCGATCTTTTTCATCGCCAAAATCGCTGCTACGAAACCACCAGGCCCCGTCGTGCTCATAAAGAAAGCGGGTCTCCTTGAGCGCCTCAATGGCACGCCCGACCGCGCCGCTGTCGATCAGGCTCTGTTCCGAATACCAGGTCTGGTGCGACACGCCAAAGCGCTCGAGATCCAAACGGATATCCTCGACCAGCGTATCCCGCGCAAGCCCATGAACACGCCCGAAGCCGTGATCACCCAAAGCGCCTTTGGCGCGCGATATGAGCGTATCGAGCATCGGGTCATCTTCTTCGGGCAGATCGGCGAAAAGCGCCCCGGCGTCGGCCTGGAATTGACCGGCTTTCTCACGGTGCAGCGTGGCAGCAATATCGAAGATGTAATCCCCCTGGTAGGCCGACCTCGGGAACGGCAGCGCTTCTCCGCACAGTTCCAGATACCGCAACCAGACGCTGAGCGCGAGAATATCCATCTGCCGACCCGCGTCATTGATGTAGTACTCGCTCAGCGCATCGTAGCCCGCAGCACGCAATACTCTTGCCAGGGCGTCACCATAAGCCGCACCGCGGCCGTGCCCGACATGCAGGGGTCCCGTCGGGTTGGCCGAAACAAATTCGACCATGACTTTCTCGCCGGCCCCGGCGTCACTGGTGCCGTAGGCCACTCCGCGCGAACGGATCTCGTCGGGCAGGGCGTGGAAGGAGGCCGGCGACAGAAACAGATTGATAAAACCCGGGCCCGCGACTTCGGCCCGCGACAACAGGTCGGAAGCAGGCAGGGCCGCACAAAGTTTTTCGGCGAGTTCGCGGGGTTTTAGTCCGGCGCGTTTTGCCAGCACCATCGCCAGGTTGCTCGCAAAGTCGCCGTGTTCCTGGCCGCGTGATCTTTCGACCTGAACCTCGGTATCCGGCGCGTCCGGTAAGACGCCCTCCTCAACCAGTGACGCCAATGCATCACGAAGCAACCGACAAACCTCATTGCGCATAACCGGGGAACCAGGTGTTCTGTAGAGCGGGATGTCTATGCGGTACCCACGCACAGACCCAGCATATGGCAGGGCGTGATTCTAACCAAAGCCTCACATCCGCCAAAGCCGACTGTAGTACCCTTTGTCCACGCGCAGCGCCAGAGCATTTTTTCATGGACCATCTGCAACGAAGCCGGCTCAACCTGTTGACCAGTCACATGCTGGACCGCGGTACGCTGCTGCGTCTTGATCCCGCCGTGATTGCCGAACGGGCTGCCGACGAGCGTGCACGCTTTATCGGCATCCACCACCTGCGGATCGCTGTGGACGAGACTGGCCTGCAACGTCCCGCCTGGCTGACACTCCCTGAGGCGCGGAACCGCTTTGGAGGGTGTGAGCCGTATGTTTACCTCGGCGAGGAGGACAATACTCCCTATTTTGCGCTGCTGCTCGATCACGACCTGCCCAAGACCGCCGAGGGCTTCGCCGGCCTCAGGACGCTGGCGCGGGAGATCAACAACGCACAGGCCGCCCTGCTTGGCTACGCACAGGCCATGGCTGCCTGGCATTATCGGTACCGCTTCTGCGGCCGCTGCGGCAGCGCCACCATCATGGATCAGGGCGGACATGTTCGGGTATGCGGCGAGACGCAGTGCGGCGAAATACATTATCCGCGTACAGACCCGGCGATCATCGTGCTGGTGGAACGGGACGAACGCGCACTCTTTGGCCGCAAACCCGAATGGCCTTCGCACCGCTATTCCACCATCGCCGGTTTCGTGGAGCCGGGAGAAAGCGCCGAGCAGGCCGTGGTACGTGAAGTTGCAGAAGAAACCGGGATCGAGGTCACTGCTGTGCGCTATCACTCATCGCAGCCATGGCCCTTTCCCGGGTCCCTGATGCTGGGCTATCACGCTGAGGCGGGCAGCGATGACATCAGCCTGAATGACCGCGAG
>CAYSMI010000150.1:0-3820 GCA_964432165.1 uncultured Acidiferrobacter sp. | reverse complement strand
GTTTCTCCGTGCCGCGGTGCAAAAGGCCGATATGCGGATCAATCCGCTCCACGACTTCGCCGTCCATCTCCATGACGAGGCGGAGCACCCCGTGAGCCGCCGGATGCTGCGGCCCGAAATTCATGGTGTAGTTCCGGATCTCGGTCATTGAATGGCCTCATGGCGAATGACGCGTGGCACAGTCACTCTCGGATCGATAGAAACGGGCTCGTAAACCACCCGACCCTTTTCTTCATCAAAGCGCATCTCGACATGCCCGCTCAGGGGGAAATCCTTGCGCATCGGATAGCCAATGAATCCGTAATCGGTGAGTAACCGACGCAGGTCAGGATGTCCCTCAAAGAGGATTCCGAAAAGATCAAAAGCCTCCCTTTCATACCAGTTGGCACAGGCCCAGATCGTGACCACACTTTTGATCAGCGGGGTTTCATCAGGCAGATAAGCGACCACCCGCAGCCGCCGGTTCCGGCTAATCGACAGCAGGTGGTACACAACCACGAAGCGTTCCGGGTGGGCATCCGGAATCCCCGCATCGTCCCCGTAATCAACACCGCATAAATCAATGAGCTGCTCATAGCGGGTGTTAGGGTCATCCCGCAGGGCCCTTAAGAAGCTATATGCCTGGGTACAATCGACGACAACGGTCTGCTCGCCATAGGCCGAGATCACCGTCGCTTCAAACCTTGATGCCAGTTCCGAAAGATAACCGCCCTCAGGGCCTGCACGATCAGCGGGCGATGGTGTCGTCACGCTTGATCTTCTTTTGCAGCTGGATAATGCCGTACATCAGAGCTTCAGGGGTCGGAGGACAGCCTGGCACATAGACATCTACCGGAACAATGCGGTCACATCCGCGGACCACCGAATAGGAATAATGGTAATACCCTCCCCCGTTGGCGCACGACCCCATTGAAATGACCCAACGGGGCTCGGGCATTTGGTCGTAGACCCGTCGCAGGGCCGGCGCCATCTTGTTGGTCAGTGTCCCGGCCACAATCATCACGTCAGACTGCCTTGGGCTTGGTCTGAAGATGACTCCGAAGCGGTCCAGATCATAGCGGGACGCGCCGGCATGCATCATCTCCACCGCACAGCAGGCAAGACCGAAGGTCATTGGCCACATTGACCCGGTCCGCGCCCAGTTAATCAGGTCGTCGAGCCGAGCGGTTGCCCATCCTTGCGACATGGCGCCTTCAAGAGGCATAAACAATCACTCCCATTCGAGGGCCCCTTTCATCCATTCATAGATGAAACCGACCACGAGGACCGCCAGAAAAATCATCATCGCCCAGAAACCGAACACACCAACCTCATCAAGGACGATGGCCCATGGAAACAGAAAGGCAATCTCGAGATCAAAAATGATAAATAGGATAGCGACAAGGTAATAGCGGACATCGAATTTCATCCGGGCGTCCTCGAACGCCTCGAAACCGCACTCATAGGCCGAGAGTTTTGCGGGATAGGGGTTACGCGGACTTAACACCCGGCCTGCCGCAAGCGCGACGACGCCAATCACTATTCCGGTCAACAGAAACAGTAGTACAGGAAGGTAATTTGCAAGCACTCGACTGGGGGAAATCCTCTAAAAGCAGCCGAAAAGGGGTACCGGAATTCTAGTCGCCCGCATGTAGACGGTCAATCAAAGGCCTTCGCGAAAACGCCTTGTCCACTTAGCCAAAGACCTGCCAAGTCAGGCTGACTTCTAGCCGATCCAAAGTAAGACCGGGATCAATAGCCAGGTGATGAAGATCAATCACCAACCAGGGATCATTGCCCTCAATCTCCAGAAGGACGTGTCCGCCCCGAGGCTCAACACGCACCTGATGCAGTTGCTCCGGTTGACATGTCTTAAGTACCGGGATGAGATCAATACGGCTCGAATCACCGGTTATGCATGCGAATAATGAATTCAGTACGACCGTTTGCGTAGCCCCTTCAAGATCACGATCTGACGGATCAAAACGCACTGACATCTCTCCGATGATCGGCTGCGGTAACGCGAAGGCCAGGGATTGAGGGCCCTCAAGGGCACACCTCGCCACACACTTTCGTTCCTCGGAAAACGCCTCGCCAGCGCTCGCCCAATAGACTGCAGGATAGATAAACCGGCCTGACGGTCTGTCATCGTCTCCGCTGTGCCGGCTGAGCCGGTCGAACACCGCCTGCTTCAGGTCGTCATATCCCGCCCAGTCACCAAACTGGGGCAGACTGGCAAGGTCAGTCCTGGCGAATTCGAAAAAACCTGCTATCGCCGATTCTGTCCATGCCAGAACGTTGCCCGGAGAATCCTCATCCTCAGCATCTGGCCAGGGGAAACCTTCGGCCATAATGTTGCCATCATCACCAACCAGCAACGCACTTGCGGGCACTGAATTCCCGCTACCGGCTGCACGCCTTGCGTGATCACATAGCAGGTTCAGAAAGGCCTCACGGTGGGGACTTGCCGCCGCATAGCGCAGCCAGTATTGGAACAGCGGCTCTCCTTCGGGCAGCGGGAGTGCCTGGTCTACCGACTCAATTTCCGGAAACGGCATAGCTGCAGTGCCATCTTTTTTCAGGCAGATACCGCGCTGACCATCTGTCCCGGGGTGATCAAACACAACCCAGTCGTGCGGCATTGTCCCTTCCAGCGTTTCATCAGAACGTCCTAATACGATGCCGAAGGAGTCTGCACACGCCGGGAGTAACCCGGCCCGGTACAAAGCACTCTGCTGCAGTCTTGACGGCACGAGAGGCACCGCGGCCGACGTCCGGTTAACCGATACATGCCTGCTGAGGACAGAGTCAACACCCGGCGCATTGGTCCCTGCGCCACTGACGAAGGCCTTGGGCAGCTTGTAGTCCGGAAGCGGAAAGAAAAACCGGTGCTTCAAGCCCAGCTCACCGAAAAGATTTTCCCATTCCGACATGTCGAATGTACGAATGCCCTCCTCTATCACTCCAGCCGGCGGGTACCCGGCTATACCCGACCAGGGCGTCCCCAGGTGGTCCTCAGCCCACCCTGAAAGATACTTGGCACCAAGGCGGTTCTCGATCGCGATGACCATCCTACCCTCTGGCGAGAGCGCAGCCATCGTCTTGCTGAGCATTTGTACGACAGCTTCTGTGGCTGAAACGCCGGCGGAAGCGAAACGCTGTGCGTATTCCAGAACCCCGATAAAGAGCGCCAGATCATAACTCTCATCCGGCAGACGCAACTGGTGGAAGTCGCCATGGATGACCGCAACCTGATCCAGCCCGGTACAGCGTTTGCGCAGCAGCCTGGCTCGCGCAGCACTGCCTTCGATGGCATCAACCCGGCAACCCAAATCGCCCAGATACCGTGTAATGGCGCCACAGCCCGCACCCACCTCCAGAACACGATCCGAACCTGCAAGACTGAGTCCACGAAGAATGTTGGCCCGCAACGGTGAAAGGTGATACTCCAGCGCCCAACTGTCGACCCGCGGGCCGAATGCTGAGGAATCCCAGGATAGATCCTGCGTCTCGTCGAGTATCTGCTCGAGACTGGCCTCTTCGTGCAGGCCATCGCTGTAGTCGATGTTTGACGCGCTGGTCTCATCACGCCAGATACCGTCCTGACAGGCGAGAGTGTTAGCGGTGTTCAGGATCGGTGGACAGGTCGTCTCGTTAGAACGCATCAGGTATGGCCCCTCGTATCTTCCGGGCCCCGGTCGGTAGCAGGATGAGCCCTGTCACCGGCTTCTGATCTTGGTGCCGAAGGCCGGACTCGAACCGGCACGGCTTGCGCCACCGCCCCCTCAAGACGGCGTGTCTACCAGTTCCACCACTTCGGCAAGCTGATCAGAAACATCAA
>CAYSMI010000149.1:0-3901 GCA_964432165.1 uncultured Acidiferrobacter sp. | reverse complement strand
CAGACACCCCAGAGCGAAACGCCTTCCCGCTGGAAAATGAGAGATGTTTCCGGACTGCACTACTCCAGTAGGAACCTCGGACTGACGCAGCGCGATCGGTTGCGCTTTATCCGGCTCTACTCGCAGACCAGTTTGCGTGAGGCCCTGGTTCGTGAGCGAAAATTCTGGGAACGCGTGGAACGCCGCGCAAACCGTCTGTACGTCGCCGAGCGACGCCGATCGCCCGACAGCAAACTCGCACCGTCCCAGGCGTTGCACAGCGCCGGCACGCAACCCTGACCACTCCCTATCGGGTGGCCACGCACTTGGGCGCCGATGTCGGCCTGGCGCAACTCACAGAGGATATCCAGCCGTGGCGTGCGGACAGACTCCACGGGGCGTATTTGTCCCGCTACGATTCCCCCATGCTTCAGAACCTTCTGTCAGATCCAGATGTTGCTTTCGAGGGGCCAGGCGCCGAACTCATGAAAAGCGATGTCAAGACGACGCTCGCCAGCACCTCCTTTGATGGCACCCGTTTCGTAATCAAGCGCTACAACTGCAAGAATTTCTGGCACCGGCTTCGGCTCGCCGTCTCCAAGTCCCGTGCAGAACACAGTTTCTGGGCCGCGCGGCAAGTCACTGGGATCGGCATCATCACCACACCGCCCGTCGCCTGGATCCAGGAGATTTCGTGCGGACTGCGAGCACGGTCCTGGTTTGTCTATGAGCACACTGGCGACAGCATCCGGGCGGATGCCCTGAACGATGGGTCTGATCCCCAACAGATCGAGCAGATGCTCAGCACGATGGTCGAAAATCTGGTGCGGATGCGCGAGCACCAGTTCTCTCACGGGGACATGAAACCGCCCAACCTTTTGATCACCCCGAATAGAACCGTACTGCTCGATCTTGATGG
Source organism: uncultured Acidiferrobacter sp. (assembly GCA_964432165.1). Classification (GTDB taxonomy): domain Bacteria; phylum Pseudomonadota; class Gammaproteobacteria; order Arenicellales; family UBA868; genus UBA868. The sequence continues at coordinate 3,003 of CAYSMI010000149.1, read as the reverse complement.
CGTACGTCAGCACAAGGATCAAAAAACCTGTGAACAGGCGCTCGCCCGCGACACCACGCGTTGGATGCGGTGGTGGGAGCAGAACGACCCTCAACCAAAGATCGGCGAAAGATCCAGAACCCTGCTCGAGGCGGCAGGCTTTGCTGTGAACTGAGGGCGCTCTTTAATCCACGACGCGAACTCGCGCGGCGAAAAACGGATGATCTGAAGGTCCGGCTGGCTGCGACCAGGCTCTCTCAATCTTAAGCCCGCGAACGAAGATCATGTCTACTCTGTCCTTGTCATCAAGGCCAGCGAGTGCATCCTTTGCATCCGAAGGCATCCAACGACGCATCGCGGGGTGATCTTTACCTGCGTTGAAATCTCCCACCAGTACAGCCCGCGGGTGATCCGCAAAGGTACGCATCACCTCCTCGAGCGGGACCTCGCTCTCGGCGGGTTTTGACAGATGGGTATTGATGACAACCAGCGGAAGACCCCCGAGTTCAAAGTGGTATACCGTGAGGTTCCGGTGGGCCCTGCCTGCCGAAGGGGAAAGTGGCGTTGTCTGCCAACCGGTTACCTGAAAGCGGCTAACCAGGGCGTTACCGCGCTGCGCAAAAAACAAAAGCCGCCTCGTGGGCGAAAAATGAGTTGCCCGGTCGAGTAACCGGCCGAGTCGGTACGCCTGATCATGCCGACGCAAAAGGCTTGTCCCCTCCACTTCCTGCAGGGCAACCACATCGCAGGCTCTTAGCACATCAGCAATGCGGTCGAGGTTCTTTCTGCCATCCGTCCCCCGGGCCCGGTGGATGTTGTAAGTGGCGATACTGATGGTCGGTCCCTGAAATTCGCCGGTGTCGCCATTAGCGTCCAATGCATTACCCCGGACGCCTCTTACCGGCCAGGCCCGGCTCGCAAGAAAAATCCCGACCAGTACCAGGGCCAGCACCAGGGTCCAGGTTGCGCTCATAGCGCCACGTCTCGGTCGCTTTGGGGAAAGAGCATCAGCACAAATGGGGACTTACGACTTGTTTATACTGCGCCTGTCAGTAAGGGGTGGCTTGATGAGTGATTCTACCGCGGCCCAGTTCAGTCTCTGGAGACATTGGTCCTCATGAAAACGGCTTTTGCCAGCGATCCCAGGTTCGAAGACCACGATACCGGGCGCGGACACCCTGAACGCGCGTCTCGGCTGTCGCATACGCTCGAACACCTCAACAATGAGAGCTGGTTTTCATCGCTGGATAGCGTAGCCGCCGTCGATTGCGGGCAGGAGTGGCTGGCATCAGTACACCATCGCGGACTGATCGAGCGCGCCCGCGCCAGTTGTGAGCAGGGGCTGCCTTACCTCGACACACCTGACGTTGCCATTTGTGATGTCTCTTTTGATATCGCCTGCCTTGCCGCCGGCACGGTCCTCACACTTGCCGATACTGTCGCATCGGGCAGCGCAGATAACGGCTTTGCCCTGATTAGACCCCCGGGTCACCATGCCGAGTACGATGCGGCTCTGGGCTTTTGCCTTTTCAACAATATTGCGATCGCAGCCCGATACCTGCAGCAACACCACAGCCTGGAAAAAATACTGATCCTCGACTGGGATGTGCACCACGGTAATGGTACCCAGCACCTGTTCGAGGAGGATCCCAGCGTCTTCTATGTGAGCATCCACCAGTATCCGCATTACCCGGGGACGGGGTCGCGGTCAGAGACCGGCACGGGCGCCGGCAAAGGGACAACGCTTAACTGCCCGATGAACGCGGGCGCGGACAACGATACCTATACTGAGGCATTCACCGAACAAATCCTGCCAGCCGTCGATCGTTTCAGGCCCGACATGATTCTGATCTCAGCCGGTTTTGATGCACATCAGGCAGACCCTCTGGGCAGTATCAATCTCACCGCCGATTACTACGGATGGATGACCAAACGGCTCATGGAATGCGCGGACCGTCACTGCAACGGCCGGATACTCTCAGTGCTGGAAGGCGGCTACGACCTCGACGCGCTGGCCTTCAGTGTCGCTACTCACATCAAAACCCTGAAGTCCTTCGACAGTGTCGCCTGACAGTTAAGTTTTCAGGCCAGGACTGAAAGGATGATCGACAGCGTGACCACCGAAACCGCCGTGCTGAGCACCACAGCGGTGCCGGCTAGGGCTTGACCACACTCGTAACGCTCCGCGAAAAGGTAAGTGTTGATGCCGACGGGAAGCGCCGCCATCACCACCATGACCGCCTGCCAGATGGGCGGTAACCCCAACCAGCCCGAGACCCACCACACCAGCAAAGGCAGCAACAGGTTCTTGACCGCGACCACCACCAAGGCGCGGCTGAGCACACTCTCAATTGCGTAAAAACTGAGTGCGGCGCCTAGGGCAAAGAGGGCACAGGGCACCGCTGACTGGCCGATCATCCCGATGATCGCTGATACCGGGTCCGGCAGGGATAGCCCCGACAGGTTGGCGGCAGCACCGAGACCGATGCCCAATAGATACTGGTTAGCGAAAATGCTCTTGAGCACAGGCCAGCCAATCGGGCCACGGCGATTCCGGTGTTTGGCACTTTCCTGAATGACAATCATCGGGGCAAAGAAGACCGGGGCCTGGAAGGCCACCAGAAGAAAAAGCGGTACGGTTGCCGCCTCCCCAAAAGCCGTCAGCACCAAGGGGATGCCCAAAGGAATAAAGTTCCCGTAACTGCTGCCAAAGGCAAATATCCCCACTTCGCCCGCAGACCCACCTGATGTTGCGCGCATCAGCCAGAAAACCACCAGAAAACAACCCAGTGCACAAGCGAAGAACCCAAGCACATAACCCCAGGGCATCTGCTCCGGGAGGGTCACCGTGCTCATTGCCTTAAACAGCAGCAGGGGTATGGCAATGTTGAACACGTACAGAGACAAACCCCGTACTGCCCCTGAGTCCATCCAGCGAAAGACACCCACCACGTAGCCCAAAGCCACAACACCGAAAACCGGTACGATCACATCGACAACCACCGGCAATATCATGGGCGAGCG
>CAYSMI010000148.1:0-4002 GCA_964432165.1 uncultured Acidiferrobacter sp. | reverse complement strand
AAAGAGTTGCCGTCGGTCTATCGCTGGGCTTACGACTACAGCGTGCCGGGTGCCGAGGAGGACTTCATTCCGCAGAACGTCCCAGCGGGTAAGAGTACCGGTCATGCCGGCAGTTAGGCCCGGCGGTTTCGATACACGCACATTCTGAACGCTGGAGAATTTCTGACGTGAGCCTTTTCAGGACATTGTCGACCAAACCCTGGGTGGCCGAACGGGGCTATGTGTCAGAGTCACACGGCTTCAGTCCATCGACCCCCAAGGTTTTCCTGTCGGTGTTCCTGGGCGTGGTCAGCGCGGTCTTCGCTCTTTTGACCGCGGCTTACTTCATCCGGATGGCCTACGCGGACTGGCAGTCCATCCCGGTGCCGGCGCTGCTGTGGCTTAACACGGCCATCCTCATCCTGAGCAGCGGTATGCTGCAGTGGGCCCGCAACGCTGCGGCCAGAGGAGGCACGGCTGACGGTGTACGTCCCGGCCTGCTGGCAGGCGGCGTACTGGCATTTGCTTTTCTCATAGGACAGTACTTTGTCTGGCGCCAGCTGGAGTCGCTGGGTTATTTTGTTGACTCTAATCCGTCGAATTCATTCTTTTATCTCATCACCGGACTGCATGGTCTGCACCTTGCAGGCGGGCTGATTGCCTGGCTGCGTGCGTCGTTCAGATTGTGGCGCGGCGCTGACCTGGCCAGGATCCGCATGAGCGTGGAACTGTGCACCGTGTACTGGCACTTCCTGCTGCTGGTGTGGCTGGTGATGTTCGGTCTGCTGTTGGTCACTTAAAGGGAATAAAAACATATGACGCAAACTGCGCAAGCCACCGCGGCCGAAACGGCACCATTGCTTGACGGCACACCTGGTGTAATCGCTGACTGGTCCTCCGATCAACGTGCTTTCAAGAAGACGCACTGGGGGAAAGCCATGATGTGGATTTTCCTCCTCAGCGATACCTTTATCTTCAGCTGTTTCCTGATCGCCTACGGCACCGTACGGATGTCGACGACCATCCCGTGGCCGAACCCGAGCGAGGTCTTCGCTCTGACCGTATTTGGCAACCATGTGCCGCTCCTGCTGATCGCCATTATGACTTTTGTGCTGATCACGAGCAGCGGTACCATGGCACTGGCAGTCAACTTTGGCTACCGGAAAAACAAGATGGCCACCTTCTGGCTGTTGCTGGCGACCGCGCTGTTGGGCGCGACCTTCGTCGGCATGCAGGCTTTTGAGTGGACCAAACTGATCGTCGACGAGGGCGTACGGCCGTGGGGTAATCCCATGGGTGCGCCACAGTTCGGGGCGATATTCTTCATGGTGACCGGGTTCCACGGCACCCACGTATCTATCGGGGTGGTGTTTCTGTTCATCATGGCTTTTAAGGTCCTGCGCGGCAATATGGATATGGAAAAACCCGGGTTCATGACGGGCAGGAAACAGGACTACAACATGATCGAGATCATGGGCCTTTACTGGCACTTCGTCGATCTGGTCTGGGTATTCATTTTCGCAGTCTTTTATCTCTGGTAGCAAAATCATGTCATCTAACGAAGGGCAACAACACCCACTCGGCATTTATTTCCAGATCTGGACTCTGCTGTTCGTATTGAGCGCATTTTCCTATGCGGTCGACTACCTCCAGTTCCAGGGTTATCTGCGTTGGTTCCTGATCATTGCGTTCATGATGCTCAAAGCCGGTCTGATTGTCGCAGTGTTCATGCACATGCTGTGGGAACGACTGGCGCTGGTCTACGCGATCATCGTGCCGCCGTTGCTGCTGCTGGTATTCGTGGGTATCGGAACGCTCGAGGGGGACTACACTTTCCTCACTCGCGAGATTTTCTTCGGCGGGGCTGAATAGCGTTTCCCTTCCTGAACCTCACTGGATAACGTACGGATAACGTACAAAGAAGAAAGAAAAGTCTATGAAAAGTTACCTGATTATTTTTCATCTGGCGTTGGTGTTGTTCGGTTTTATTTTTGTTGAACATCACCTGGATACGCCCGGTCATTCAGAGGCGCGGCGGGAAGCTCTGCTGAGCGACGGCTCTGACATAGCGGCCCGCATGGCCGCCGTCGGGCAGATCAACGTCGCGCAAGCCCAGACGACAACGCAAGGCAGCACCCAGGTGGCCGCTGCTACAACGTCAGCGACGGTTGATGGCGTGAAGGTCTATCAAAGCGCCTGTATTGCCTGTCACGGTGCCGGTATTGCGGGCGCACCAAGGGTGGGAGATGCCCCAGCCTGGGCGGCACGAATCTCTGCCGGAAACGAGACCATGTATGCCAATGCCATCAACGGCTTCCAGGGCGCTACCGGGATGATGCCTGGTAAGGGCGGTAACCCCACACTCAGTGACGAAGAGGTCAAGGCCGCTGTAGACCACATGGTAAGCGAGTCCCAGTAGCACCTCGGGGCCACAACCACGACTCATCTTCTGTTACAGCAGGGTCTTTTTAGCGACAACCCTCCTGCGCTCCCCCGGCAATCGCCAGACGCCATGCGCCACGCAACTGCGGGTCCGCTTCTCTTCGCTTCCCTCTTCTTTGTTGCCGTGTGGTTGTCAAGTCATGCCGTTCCTGCCTGGCCGGCAACATTTACCCCTCCGGAATCCGAATCCAGCGCAACCGAGCGGCTCCCGCGTCCCGTCTCGAGTCGATGGATCCGGCTCGCAGTCCATTTCCGGCCCGGTGGCGTAGAAGGCAACCGGAGGGTGGAATCCGATGCCTTGGATTCCAGGCTGGATCAGCTGATATCGACTAACGAATGCCCGAAATGCGACTTGCGCGGTGCAGTGCTGCAGGGCAGAAACCTGCAGGAGGCAAACCTCAGTAATGCGGATCTCAACGGGGCGCGCCTCGACCGTGCTGATCTGAGCGGAGCAAATCTCACCGGCACGTATCTCTTTGGTGCCAACTTCAGTGCGGCAAATCTCCGCACCGCCCAGCTGATCAACGCAGACCTGCGCAAAGCCAACCTGAGTCAGGCTGATCTGCGCGGAGCCTATCTGTTGATGGCCAATCTCAGAAAAGCCGACCTGCGCCGGGCGCAACTGGTCGGTGCATTTCTGAACGGCGCGGATCTCACGGGAGCGAGATTCAAGCAAGCAGACCTCACCGATGCCGACCTCACCAACACACTGATTGACCGTTCGTCTGTCGAACAGGCTATTTTGTGCCGTACCCACCTGCCGTGGGGGCAAGTTCTGCGGGATTGCAACTGAGCAACCATTGATGTCTTCGGTTGACACGATGAAGCAACAACGATGACAACCGCGCTATTTTTCAGACCCGAATCGGTATCCATGAAGCTTGCGGCCGGCGCCGTAGTTCTTGGAGTCTGCCCACAGGCGCTCGCCCACGGGCTTCGTGATCGTTATGATCTTCCCATGCCCTTGTGGCTCTGGGTCATCGGTGCCGGCGCCACAATTATTTTTACATTTGCCATTATCGCGTTGTTCTTTCGCGGGTATAGGCCCCCGTCTGCCCCTCGCGAGATTGATCTCTTCAGCCTGCCGGGGTTCCGATGGTTTGCCCACCGGGTGCCGGTCGGCTTGCTCCGGCTGCTGGCCGTGGTGTTACTGGTGGCTACCGTTGTCTCAGGCTTTCTGGGTCATGCCGATCCTGCTCATAACCTCGCCCCGGTAATGGTATGGGTGGTGTGGTGGGTCGGGATTGCCTATGTCTGTGCGCTGGTCGGTGATCTGTGGGCTGTGATCAACCCTTTTGGCACACTTTTTACCTGGACAGAAAAGATTGTGGCGCGGGTCACAGGGGGACGACGGTTGTCCCTGCAAAAACCCTATCCGCAAGGTCTGTCGACGTGGCCGGCGGTGGCCGGCCTGGGGGTATTTTTCTGGGCTGAACTGATCTGGGCAGGCGGCAGTGTGCCGTGGAACCTTGCCCTCGCTGTTACCCTGTATGCTGGTGTAACCTGGGCTGGAATGGTTGTCTATGGTCGGGATATCTGGCTGCAGAACGCCGACCCATTCTCGCTGGTTTTTGGTGTATT
>CAYSMI010000147.1:0-4058 GCA_964432165.1 uncultured Acidiferrobacter sp. | reverse complement strand
CAAGATCTACAGAATTAGTCAAAACCTGGCGACCGGGTTTTTCCAACTTGAACGCCGTACGACCGTGAAGGACTCTTTGATTGTTAAAAATGAGACCATCGCCTTTTTTTAGTGGAAACGAGATCATTAAACTAGGGTCATAAATAATTTTTAGAAAATTCTGAAGCGCGCGGTAGATCGGAACAACCTGATCATAAGGGAGATCGATAGGAGCAATCTGTCTTTCGTTGACTCGAATGCCACAGACTTCCTGATCCTCGTCTACTCGGATCATGGGAAGCGTGCACCGATACCATCGAGGGAGTTCTCCCTCAGCATGTTTCGGGTCAAACCGTTGCCCTGTCAGCGGTGTCCTCACCAGCCTTTCAAAATCATGGGGAAAATCTGTACGGAAACGCCGTGCGGCTTCAAATCCATCGACTAACGTGGAGTGACCCCCTTCTGCGCTCGGCTCAAAGACCTGAAATATCGTAATCCCGATTGTTGACGTTCGGTAGGTTTCATCACAATGCGGCTGCAACGCCTGCCTGATATCTCCAACATTATTAATAGATTTCTTATCCGTCAGTGCCGCCATATCATCAGATGTGTTACTCAGTTTCTTGTTGGAAAGTTCGAAATCTCCAAAGTGGGTGAGCCTTTTTGCTCCAACGAGCTGAACTAGTCGCGCCGCCTCTTGGGCTAAGCCCGGCGCACCCTCGACTTTGCAAAATCCATAGTCACAAACTGCCTCAAGCATTTCAAGCCGGCCAGACGGACTGTTTTCAACTTCTGAGAAAATAAAAGTGGGTGGATCGATTTCTATGTGCTTGTCCCAGAGCACCGGTTGGTGCTTTCGCAGTGCCCGCTCTTCTGCGGAGTAACAATGATCACGCAACCATTTCGCCCCGTAGGTTGAGACATGTCTGTCTTCCCCCCATACAAGCTGTAGAGAGTCCGAATCAAACGAGTACTCATGAAGACCTGGACTCTGTGGAATCATATCCAGCCGAAGTCCTCTGACGCCATTCAAGGAGGATCCACATCGCTCACACTCACATTGATGGCGTAGCCAAATGAAATGAAAATGGCTGACGTAGCCATCGCACCAATTGATGGTAATGCCGTCTTTTCCGCAAGAAAGTCTTTCGATTTTCGTACGTGCCGCATGATTCATATTCGCGGGTCCTCCGGCGGTAGCGGCGATTTTCCTAAAATCAAATCGGCACCTCTTTCAGCCATTGCGATAATCGTCGCATTAGGATTGCCGGTGATCTGCGACGGCATGGCCGACGCATCACACACCCTCAGATTGTCGACACCTCTCACCCGCAACTCATCATCCAGCACCGCCATAGGATCATCGGCAGCGCCCATTTTGGCACTGGAGCAGGGGTGATGTCCCGTGTATGCCGTTTGCTGAATCGCTTCAATGATCTCGGCATCCGTATGGGCATCCTTCCAGGTGCCGGTCTCACCACTTAAGTATCTGGCAATCTGGGGCTGAGCCATGATCTTGCGCATCGCTTTGACGCCCAGCACCATCTCATCGAGATCATCCGGATGCGATAGGAAATTCGGATCAATGAGTGGGTGATCGACCGGATCTGCGCTTGCAAGGCGCACCGTTCCCAGGGACTTTGGCCGCTCGAGATTGATATCGATCTGAACTCCGGGCCTCGCCACTTTTCTGCCGCGGACCAGAAGTTTCCGGCCCAGGCGCTGCATCAGCGGAGTCTTCTCTGCCTCACCGTCCGTCAGATTTTCATCAACCGTCATGGGCGTCATGAAGACCTCAAACTCGGGCAAAGCCGAGTCTTTCAATGCATGGAAGACCACAGCAGAAAAAAAGGCACCGGCACCCGGGCCGGTTCCGTTTAAGAGCCATCTTGCCATCAGCAGGGCCGCCTTATCGAGGCGCTGATGCTGAGCGAGGCTAAGATCCATGCGGTCGGAACCGTACTGGATTGATACGTCGACATGATCGGCAAGGTTTTGACCCACGCCAGGCAGATCGACAACGGTCGTGATGTTATGCCTGCCCAGATGCTCCGACGGCCCGATCCCTGACAGCATCAGCGTCTGCGGTGTTCCGAATGCACCCTGGCACAAGACCACCTCTTGGCGCGCATAGATGCGCTCCCCAGTCAAAGTCTCTATGCCGGTTGCCCGGTTGCCCTTAAGGATCAGACGGGCCACATGCCGATGGCCCAGAATCTTGAGATTTTCCGGAGTTTCTGCAAGATAGGCGATCGCCGATGACTGGCGAACGCCCCGACTAACCGTGCTATCGGTGCGGCCGACCCCGGTACGGTCAGGCCCATTGAAATCATCAAGCAGCCTGTGACCGCAGGCGACCGAGGCCTCAATAAATGCCTGCTCGAGCTTCCCAAAGTTGGCAGACTGCTCGGTCTTGAGAGGGCCGTCAGTACCATGCCAAGGACCCTGACGGTCTTGAGCGCCCTGTGAGCGACGAAAATACGGCAACAGATCTGAGAATCCCCACCCTGAAAGGCCGCTCTCGCGCCACGCATCGTAATCCCGCGGAACGCCTCTCATATAGATCATGCCGTTCATGATTGAAGACCCACCAAGCGCCTTGCCGCGCGGAAAATATATCCGCCGACCGTTCAACGCCGGCTGCGGAACCGACTCATAACCCCAATCCAATCTTGGGTTGCCAAAAACAAAGCCGTTGCCGGCTGGCATCCTTATGAACAGATCTCTACCCCTTCCCCCTGCCTCCACCAGGCAGACGCTGACTTCAGGAGCCGTCGCCAGGCGCGCCGCTAGCGCACAGCCCGCTGACCCACCTCCAACGATGACGTAATCGAACTCCACTGACTTTTCTCAGACGCTACGCGCGCATCACCTGCCGGATCACCTCATCGGTGACCTGCTGCGTTGTGTTTCTGCCGCCAAGATCCGGCGTTGCAAATCCCGCATGCAACGCTGATTCCACGGCGCTTTCTATCTTGTGGGCGCCGCCAGGCTCTGCAGCGCTGTATTCCAGCAACATGGCAACCGAAAGGATGGCGCCGATCGGGTTGGCAACGCCGGTCCCGGCGATATCTGGTGCACTGCCGTGAACCGGCTCATATATGGCAGGCCTTTCAGACCGGCCGCCCGCTGGAAGATGTGACAGACATGCCGAAGGCAGCATGCCAAGGGATCCCGAAACTGCTGCCGACTGATCTGAAAGAATATCGCCGAAAAGATTATCGGCCAGAATGACATCAAAGTCGCTCGGCCTGCAGGACAACTGATATGCCGCGTTGTCCGTATAAAGATGTGTGAGTGCAACGTCCGGAAACTCGCTTTTGCCGATCCCGTCCACCACCTCACGCCACAATTTGCTGGCCATAAAAACATTCGACTTATCTACTGAGAGTACTTTGCCCCGACGGCGCTGGGCGACCTCAAACCCGATCCGCGCAAAGCGCGTGATCTCTGCCTCCGTGTATTCATTAAGATCATAGGCGCGACGACTCCCCCCTTCGCCATCGATACCGCGGGTGGGCGAGAACATTGCACCCCCGCACAACTCACGAACCACCATGACATCCGCGTTTTGTACCACCTGTGGCCTGAAGGGTGTGCGAGCAAGTAGCGGATCGTAAGCCCGCGCCCAGCGCAGTGATGCAAAAACCTCGAGCTCGTGACGCAGTTTCATGAGCCCATCCTGTTCTTCGGGTCCGCCATCGACTGTGATGTGATCCCACTTTGGCCCGCCGACCGCGCCCACCAGCAGCGCATCGGAGTCATGTGCAGTACGGATGGTCTCGGAGCGGATGAAGGTTCCGTGCTCCTCCCAGGCGGCACCGTGGAGTAAATCCTCAGTGACTTCGATCTTCAGGGAGATGGTACCGGCGACCGCCTCCAGAACCTGAAGACCGGAATCAACAACTTCCGGGCCGATTCCATCACCACCGAGTGCCAAAACCTTTAGCGGCATCACTACCCCCAGACCTCACCCGACATCTCAGCCGTCCGCGCGGATGACCAGTCTTATTCCGAGGAACGAATTCTGTTATTTCAGTGGCGACCCATTGCTTATGTATTGCGACAGACTTTTCGCC
>CAYSMI010000146.1:0-4074 GCA_964432165.1 uncultured Acidiferrobacter sp. | reverse complement strand
CTGAACCCGATCGAAGAGGTGGGCGAGGTCGTGGCTGCTGCGGGCAGATCGTTGCTGATTGACTCGATGAGCGCCTTCGGCGCGCTGTCCGTCTCAGCAAAAGAAGTCCAGTTTGATGCCTTGGTAGCTTCCAGCAACAAGTGTCTGGAGGGTGCGCCGGGAATGGGCTTTTGCCTTGCATCAGAACCCGCCCTGGTGGCTACCCAGGGCAATTCAGATAGCCTGTGCCTCGATCTCTACCAGCAGTGGCAGGGTTTAGAGGCTAATGGACAGTGGCGGTTTACGCCGCCGACACACTGTATTCTGGCCTTTGATCAGGCCTTGAATGAGTTTGATGCCGAGGGTGCCGTGGCAGGCCGGGGCGGCCGCTACCGGGAGAACTGCGAGGTGCTCGTCTCCGGGATGCGCGCGATGGGTTTTGAGACCCTGTTGCCCGACGCCCTGCAAGCGCCGATTATCGTGACCTTCAAGATGCCGGCCGACAGCCGATTTGATTTTCAGCAGTTTTATGATGGCCTGAGTGAGCGGGGTTATGTCATCTATCCGGGCAAGTTGACCATTGCAGAGAGTTTCCGGATGGGCTGTATTGGGCGTCTTGGCGTTGACGAGATGGATGGCGCGCTTGAAGCCGTGCGCACCGTGATGGATGAGATGGGCGTTGCCTCCGGAAGCCCTTCTGTCTGATCAGAGAAACCTGCGCCGAGTGCGCAATTGAACAGTGATGAGATTAATGTCACCATGAACAACAAGAAAATATCCGTGAATCAGCGAGACTATGCATGGCCCTGCCAGCCGCTGGTGGTGGTTTGTGTCGATGGCTCGGAGCCCGGCGGCGAAGGATCCGATCAGGGCGGTTATATAGAGCGGGCCATCGATGCGGGTGAGGCCCCGTTTCTGGCATCGCTCAGAGAAAATGCCACCTTCGGCTTCGCGGACTGTGTCGTGCCCAGTTTTACCAACCCGAATAACATGTCCATCGTAACGGGTGTGCCGCCATCGGAGCATGGTATCTGCGGGAACTTTTATTACGACATGGATAACGACGTCGAGGTCATGATGAATGACCCGTCGCTGCTGCGTGCCCCAACCATTCTCGCCGGGTTTAATCAGGTGGGCGCCAAAGTCGTGGTGATCACCGCAAAAGACAAGTTGCGCCGGTTGCTTGGGGTCGGACTTGATATCGCCGGAGGAAGCGCAGTGTGTTTTTCCTCGGAACACGCTGACCAGGTCACACTGGCTGAGCATGGCGTGGAGAACATCGTTGACCGTGTGGGGATGTCGGTGCCGGATGTTTACAGCGCAGAACTCTCAGAGTTTGTGTTTGCTGCAGGTGTTGTGCTGATGGAATCGATGCGTCCCGACATCATGTATCTGTCAACCACGGATTACATACAGCACAAGCATGCCCCAGGCACACCGGTGGCGAATGCCTTTTACGCAATGATGGATACGTATCTTGCCAGGCTCGATGCAATGGGCGTGACAATTGCCCTGACGGCCGATCATGGCATGAAGGCCAAGCATGCGCCCACAGGCGAGCCGAACGTCATTTATCTCGAGCCTTTACTGCGTGAAGCCGGATTGGCCGACTTTAGAGTGATCCTGCCGATTACCGACCCTTATGTCGTACACCACGGTGCGCTCGGCGGCTTCGTCACGATTTACCTTCCGGATAGTAACGATCGGGCCCAAGCCCGTGACGTTATCGATGCAGTGCCCGGGATCGAAACGGTTCTGATGCGGGACGAGGCATGCGAACTCTTTGGGCTTCCTACTGATCGGGTTGGGGATCTCGTTGTGGTCAGCACGCGTGATCATGTCATCGGAAGTGCTCCGGAGAAGCACGATCTGTCTGGCCTTAAAGATCCTCTACGTTCACATGGGGGATTATCGGAGCAGCGGGTACCCTTTATCGTCAATCGCTGTCTGGATCCTTGTGCGACAGGTCGCCGTAACTTTGATATTTTCAGTCACACGCTGAATCATGCCCTGGAGGGCAGTCCATGAATGATGCTGTCGCAATAACCAAGACCCCGCTTCATGAGACGCTGCGGATCGGCGGTGAAAAGATTGACCGTGATGAGCGCATCGAGGTCTTCAATCCCTGGGATAACAGCGTGGTGGGGACAGTGCCTTGTGCCACCCGGGACGATGTGGCCAGAGCTTTTGATATTGCAGCCTCATACACCCCAACCCTCACCCGTTATGAGCGCCAGCAGATTCTCATGCGCACCGCCGAGATTCTGACCTCGCGCCGTGATGCAATCTCGGATCTCATTACCGCCGAACTGGGTATCTCGAAACAGGACTCCCTTTACGAGGTGGGTCGGGCCTTTGATGTGTTCAGTCTTTCGGGGCAACTGTGCATCATCGACGATGGCGAGATTTTCTCTTGTGATCTTACGCCCCACGGCAAACAGCGCCGTATCTATACCCAGCGCGATCCCCTAAAAGCGATCTCTGCTATCACGCCCTTCAATCATCCGATGAATATGGTTGCCCACAAGGTCGCCCCGGCCATAGCAACCAACAACTGTATGGTCTGTAAGCCCACCGAAGTGACTCCGCTGACCGCGCTGGCGCTCGCCGATGTGCTCTACGAGGCCGGATTGCCGCCCGAGATGTTCTCCGTCGTTACCGGGTTGCCCGGAGAGATCGGGGAGGAAATGATCACCAATGCCAACATCGAGTTGATCACCTTTACCGGGGGCGTGCCCGTTGGAAAGCATATCGCCAACCACGCAGGTTACAGACGCACGGTGCTCGAACTCGGCGGCAACTCCTCGCTGATCGTGATGGAGGATGCGGACCTTGAAAAAGCGGCAGTGATGGCCGTACAGGGCGCCACCAAGAATTCCGGTCAGCGCTGCACCGCGGTCAAACGGGTGCTTTGCGTCGAGCGTGTTGCAGACGAATTTGCCCCATTGGTTGCAAGAGAAGCTCAGAAGATCCGCTACGGGGATCCGATGTCTCCTGACACGGATATGGGCACCGTGGTTCACGAGGCCGCGGCGCAACTCTTCGAAAAACGCGTCAATGACGCGGTCAGTCAAGGCGCCACTCTCCTTTACGGCAACGAGCGTCGCGGAGCCCTGTATTCGCCAACGGTGCTTGACCATGTGCCGAGCGATGCCGAACTGGTCGTCGAAGAGACCTTCGGACCGCCTGTCCCGATCATCCGGGTAAAGGATATCGACGATGCCATTGCGGTTGATAATGGCACAGTGTTCGGCCTTTCTACCGGCGTGTGCACAAATCGCTGGGATTACATCACCCGTTTTGTTTCAGAACTCAAGACGGGAACGGTAAATATATGGGAAGTTCCCGGTTACCGGATCGAGATGTCGCCCTTTGGCGGTGTGAAAGATTCAGGTCTCGGCTACAAGGAAGGCGTCATTGAGGCCATGAAGAGCTACACCACGGTTAAGACCTATTCTTTACCCTGGTAATCCCATCAGGCTGGTTGATCCTGCGGTTCATCTTTATATGAAACATGAACGTCCCGTTGCGGAAATGGAATTACGATACCTTCGGCATCGAATCTCATCTTTACAGAACGAATAAGGTCCCAGCGGACCTCCCACATGTCTTCCCGTGCGGCCCAGGGTCTGACGATGAAATTAATCGATGACTCACCTAGGGAATCCACCCGGATTTTAGGTTCAGGGTCGGATAACACCTTGGGGTGTTGTAAAACCACTTCTGACAATATTCGTTCAACAGTCTCAATATCGGAGTGGTGACTCACGCTGAAGACCAGATCCACCCGTAGGCTCCGTTGGGCCGTTACATTTCTGATCACCGAGCCCCAAATCTTACTGTTCGGAATGACCAGTGTCTGGTTATTGAATGTGTGTATTGTTGTTGTCACTAGACTCATTTTTTTCACCAGTCCGCTTTCACCGGCAACCTCGACATAGTCATCGACGTCAAATGGGCGATAGATCAGTATCATGCCGCCAGCAGCAAAATTTCCTAATGAATCCTGTAGAGCAAAACCGACGATAAACCCGGCGATACCCAGTCCGGCAAGCATTGGCCCCAGGGAGATTCCCATCTGACCGAGGGCGAGCA
>CAYSMI010000145.1:1974-4094 GCA_964432165.1 uncultured Acidiferrobacter sp. | reverse complement strand
GATCGGCTGCTGAACAGACGTCATCCGTTGACTTGGTGAGATCATCTCGCTCCTGATGCAAGCGGGGAGTCGCGAACCCCGTCGATACTCCGCAATGTGGTACTTACCAGTTGCGCTATGACGCTAAGTCTTTGCGCCTGGTACCCGAAAGGCCGGGTCATCCCTATTCGACATGCCCTATCCACGGTATTATATGACCCCGCCGGTTGATCCCACTTCTGACCTTGTTCAAATGCCGATTCCGTTAGCACGGTCTGCGGGGCAATGAATCCCGGGAACGGGTTCAACGCCCGTAAGACTCACGCTGAAAAAGATGTTCCCGTATCACGATGACTGCAGATACACAAAAACCCCAACCCGGCAAACCGGTCGCCAAGACCGGCAACGTTGAACATGATGCATCCCAAGCCGCTCCGCTAGCACCGGGAGCCACTCTCGGTACGAACACCATTTCAAGGCTGCTGGCGACCTCCGACAGCGGCTATACCTACCTCGCAAACGAGGGAGCAACTGTTGTTCAGGAGTATTTCCCGTTACAGTTTGCGGTACGCGACACCGATGGGGTCTCCCTCCTGCTTTGCGATGCGCAGTTCAACTCGGACTTTGAACAGGGGCTGACCGAATTCCTGCTTCTGGCAAGGGTGCTCAGTCAACTCGATCATCCTGGACGGGTTGGACACTACGAGGAGAACGACGGTGCTGCCTGGTATTCGATTGACCTGCCGGTACGGGCCTCGCTCGCTGACCTTCTCGAAACCGGTCAGCGCCTTCCTGAGGAGACGCTGAAAACCATCCTGTATTCTGCGATCACCTACCTCGATGCCGCGCATGGTGCCGGCGCTCTGCATCTGGAATTAACCCCTACTCGACTTCTGCTTGCAGAAGAAGATCAGCTAGTGATCTGCGGATTCAGCACAGATAAGTTTCACTACCCGCCAGCGGATCAAAGTTCGGCACACGACTTTCGAGCGCCGGAACTCGCAAGCTTCCGGGGACAGTTGGGCCCATGGACAGACTATTACGCGCTTGGCGCAATCCTCTATCAGGGCGCCTGCCGTACCGCACCCACGGATGCGCTGGCGCGGCTGGAAGCCGCTGACCATGGCCTGAACGATACCCTCACGCCAGCAGTGAAAACGGGCCGGGGATTTTTCTCTCAGTCGATACTCTCCTTGATTGACCGGCTTTTGTGTCTCGACCCTACCGCAAGGCCCCAAAACGCCGCGGAACTTCTTGAGGCCCTTGATCCTGGGGCCTCACCAGTTGTAGACGAGACTGAAACCTCAGACTTAAGCGCTGAAGTCTCCCAGCCGGGGGGGCAAGGCCCCTCAGCAGATGGGTCCAGGAGCCGCGGCCACGACTCCGGATCAACAGCGGGTACGGACTCGGGTGCTTCGGTAGCAAACCGTGTCCGTGGTGCCTCTGCCATTGTGCTCAGTGCACTTGATAAAACCAAAAGTGCGATAAAGGCACCAAACCCCGTACCCTCAGATCGGCAAAAGACCCAATCATCCAGTCAGCGGACTGTTGAAGCACGCACGCCTACCAGCCGGCGGGAGCCCGTCATCACAGGCGGACTGCACGATCCCGGCAAAGGCTCTCCCAGCCGGGACACAGCACCCGCTGACCGGGCCCCTTTGACGATTGCTGATGATCTTGAAAGTGCAGGCCAAGTGCTGGCAGAACCGAACTTCGATGATTTTTCACTCAGGCCACAACGACGGGAATCAACCCGCTCATCCCGGGGTACAGCAGGATCAGTAACCCAGGCCGCCGGTCCTGGCTTAGGGAAACCCCCCCAATGGCTGCCTGCCCCGCTGCGGGGTTATTCAGTACGGTTCAGCATCGGGGTCCTTTTAGTCCTGGTTGTGGTGTACCTGCTTTACCTTATGGTCATGCCCCCCGGCGCAACCAAAAATGCGCCCTCAGGCACCACCATCGAAATTATCGGTGCAACCGACCTCACACCTGGTCAGTCGCCTGGGCTTGAAATCGGTCAAACGACATTTACCAACGGTGGCACGAACACCGAGACCACCGATTTTTCCCGTCCCGACGATCTTGTGCGTGCCAATGCTTATCGGGATGCAGAAACACTTTCTCAATTGAGCGAGCCGCAC
>CAYSMI010000145.1:0-1874 GCA_964432165.1 uncultured Acidiferrobacter sp. | reverse complement strand
GCGTGCCAATGCTTATCGGGATGCAGAAACACTTTCTCAATTGAGCGAGCCGCACCTCGCCCGTGCGCAGATCTATCTCGATCAGGGACACCTCATCAGCCCGCCTGATGCAAATGCATTCAGCGAGTTCAAGACGGTCCTCAAGATGAATCCCGATAGCACCTCGGCCCAGCACGGGCTTGAGAAAGTGACAGATGGGATCATTGCCAACATTCACCAACTGGCCAAAGGCAGTGACTTTTCCGGTGCCCGGGAGCTTCTCGGTCAGGCCATCAAGACGATCGGCGATCAGCCGCGTCTCACTGCCGCTCGCTCAAAGATCGACGACGCCGAGAAGTCCTGGGAGCAAAGCCAGGCCCTGGCAAAACTGGAGGCAGAAAAAGCACAGCGCGAACGTGAACAGAAGCAGAAGATCGAACGCCTGCTGGCCGAGGCCTCAGCCGCATTTGACGCCGATCATCTCAGGACCCCACCGGAAGAAAACGCCCTCGCTTTGTACCGCGCCGTCTTGACGCTGGACCCACAAAACCGGCGTGCACGCAACGGCATTGACAGGATTACGGGTGTCTATCTTGATCAGGCCCGGGATGCGTTGGCCCGAAATCAGTTTGGGCAGGCAGCCCGAGGGCTTGAAGCGGCAGCCGCTACCGATCCGACGAATCCGAACGTGGTCATCCTGAGTACGCAGTTACAGCGACGGCAGTATCTTGAGGCGGAGCAGCAACGTCTTCAGGCGGAGGCCGATGACAGGATGTCCAAAGCGCAGGCGATGGCGGATGAGCATGCCTCCTTGAATCTCGCCAGCGGCGTCAAGGCTTACTACGACGGCGACTATAATCGCGCGTTTCAGTTTCTGGCCCCCCTGGCTGCGGGAGGCGAACCCCAGGCCCAGATCCGGGTTGCACGTATGCTATTGGAAGCGCGCGGCACTGACCGCGATAAACCGAGAGCTATCGCCATGTTCAGCTCCGCTCTGGCACCGGTGCAACTGGCTGCCCGTGAGGGAAGCGCCTGGGCGCAGTCGGACCTTGCCGATTACTACGTTGACGGGTTCGTGATCGATAAGGATCTCGGCAGCGCGGCATTCTGGTATCGCAAGGCCGCCGAACAGGGCTACGCACCCGCACAGACTAACCTGGGATGGCTGTATTTCAATGGTTATGAGGGCGTTGCCCCCAACCGCGCGGTGGCAGTGCACTGGTTCAGTGAGGCCGCCGCCCAGGGCAACCGCACGGCTGTCAAAAATCTGCAAGCGCTGGGAGAAGAAATTCCCGGACAAGGCGGCAGTTAGACCAGCAGCCCCAACAGGAGCCAGTTATCCGGACTGGCTTTTGCTTTTTCTGACGTAGGTCCTTTTGGAGGGAATCACTCCCCGCACGCCTCCCTGGGGATTTTCAATATCCCCCCGCCGCCGTGGGATCAGATGCATGTGCACATGAAAGATCGACTGGCCTGCATCCTGGCCGGCGTTTACCCCGATGTTAAACCCGCTAACGGTCTCATCCAGACTCTCGATCCTCGCCTTCATTCCCGCCAACATGCGGTGCATACCCATAATCTCATCCTGATTGAGATCAAAGTATGAAGCGACGTGCCTTTTCGGAATGATCAGGGTGTGATACTCGCTGACCGGATAGCCGTCACGGCGCGAATAGCAGTACTCCCCCTCTTCGATCAACTCCTCGTTATCAAAGTTACAAAACAGGCAATCTTCCATTTTTCTTGCCAATGAATCACGATGCACCCATTCGCCGCGCGACGCGTGCCCAGGTCAAACTCGGTAAGTGGCGGAGAGGGTGGGATTCGAACCCACGGTACCTTGCGGTACAACGGTTTTCGAGACCGCCCGATTCAACCACTCTCGCACCTCTCCG
>CAYSMI010000144.1:0-4182 GCA_964432165.1 uncultured Acidiferrobacter sp. | reverse complement strand
CACACCTTCTTTGAGATGCTGGGTAACTTCAGTTTTGGCGATTACTTCAAACGGGAGGCAATCCAGCACGCCTGGACTTTGTTGACCGAGGGCTACGGCCTGCCCGGGGAAAAACTCTGGGTCACGGTCTTTGAAGAAGATGACGAAGCCGCCGATATCTGGCTCGGTGAGATCGGTATACCGTCTGAGCGGTTTGCCCGTATCGGCGTCAGTGATAATTTCTGGGCAATGGGCGATACCGGTCCCTGTGGCCCCTGTAGCGAGATTTTCTATGATCATGGTCCCAAGGTTGCAGGTGGTCCGCCGGGGTCGCCCGATGCCGATGGCGACCGCTATGTCGAGATCTGGAATCTCGTCTTCATGCAGTTCAACCGGGATGCGGATGGTAACGACACCCCCTTGCCCAAGCCTTCGGTGGACACGGGCATGGGGCTCGAACGGCTGGCGGCAGTGTTGCAGGGCGTGCACAGCAACTACGAGACGGACCTTTTTGTCGCGTTGATCAAAGCTGCAGGCGACGTGACGGGCTGTCGCGACCTTAACAACACCTCATTGCGCGTCATTGCAGACCACATACGTGCGAGCGCGTTCCTGATCACCGATGGCGTGGTGCCATCCAACGAAGGGCGCGGCTATGTATTGCGCCGTATCATCCGCCGCGCGATCCGCCATGGCTACCAGGCCGGCGCATCCGGACCGTTTATGCATAAGTTGGTTGCATCTTTGGCCGAGGAGATGGGCGAGGCCTACCCGGAACTTGTCGAAGCCGAGCAGCGCGTGGCAGAGGCACTGGCGCTTGAGGGCGAGCGCTTCGCACAGACCTTGGGCCAGGGTATGCGTATTCTTGAGCAGGAACTGGCTGAGCTTTCGGGAAATGTGATCCCGGGTGAACTTACCTTCCGTCTTTACGACACCTTCGGTTTTCCTGCTGACCTTACTGCCGACTATGCGCGGGAGCGTGGACTGAGTGTCGATATGGAGGGCTTTGAGCAGGCGATGTCCGCTCAGCGGGACCGAGCCCGCGCAGCGAGTCAGTTCCGCATGGAAGGTGTTGCCAAGGTCAGCGTTGAGGAGAGAACAGACTTTACCGGCTACGAGGGTCTTGACGGCAGTGCGACGGTTCTTGCTCTTGTGCTGAATGATGCCGAAACCGATAGCATGGGTGAGGGCAGTGAAGGTCTTGTGATCCTCGACAGGTCCCCGTTTTATGCAGAAAGCGGTGGGCAGGTTGGGGATCAGGGTATGTTGACCTGGCCGGAGGGCGCGTTTGAGGTGTCAGATGTGCATTTTCTGGCGCATAAGGTCATCGCCCACGCCGGCAAGGTGACCTTGGGCACGCTTTCTAAAGGAGCAAACATCAGCGCCCAGGTGAATGCCCATAGCCGCAGTGCGACCGCGGCCAATCATTCGGCAACCCATCTATTGCACGCGGCGCTTCAGGAAGTGCTTGGCACACATGTTCAGCAAAAAGGCTCCCTGGTAGACGCTGAACACCTGCGCTTTGATTTTTCCCACGGCGAGGCCATGTCGAGTGCGCAGATTGACGAGGTTGAACGCCTTGTAAACCAGCAGGTCCGGGCCAACGACGATGTGGCGACTCGCCTGATGAAACTCGAAGATGCCCAGTCAGAAGGAGCTGCTGCACTTTTTGGTGAACGTTATGAGGACGAGGTGCGCGTGGTCGCGATGGGAGCATTCTCACTGGAACTGTGTGGCGGAACCCATGTACAGCGGACCGGCGATATCGGCACCTTTCGGGTTACCTCGGAAAGCGGTATCGCAGCGGGCGTGCGCCGGCTGGAAGCGCTGACCGGAGAGGCGGCATACCAGCATGGTGCGAACGAGAGCGCTGCCCTGAGCCGGTTGGCGGCAGCATTAAAAACCGGACGCGCAGACCTTGAAGAGCGTGCGACCAGTCTGACGATGCGGGTGCGCGAACTCGAGCGCAAGGTTGAACAACTGCAGGGCCAGCTTGCAGCCGGCGGCGCGGGTGACGATCCCGCGAGCGAAGCCCAGGAAGTCAATGGCATACGGCTTCTCGTCAAACGGTTTGACGATGTGGATATCAAGGGACTGCGGTCTATGATGGACAGCCTGCGGGACCGGCTGGGCTCGGCTGTCGTGGTGCTCGGTGGCGTGCAGAACAGTAAGGCGACCCTGCTCGTTGGGGTCAGTAAAGATCTCACCGACCGCTGCCATGCAGGAGAACTGGTCGGCGAACTTGCCGGAAAGGTTGGCGGCAAGGGCGGTGGCCGGCCGGATTCTGCACAGGGTGGTGGTTCAGACATTGCAGGCCTTGATGATGCTCTCGCTGGGGTTCCCAAGTGGTTGTCTTCACGCTGAGATCGAGATCGTTTTACTGAAGGCTTTACCTGCCCGGCCAAAAGGGTTTTAATGCGCGGCCCGGTCGCGAGTGATACCAGCAATATGTTCCTAGCAGTTGAAAAATACGGCGGCACTTCCGTGGGCTCTGTCGAGCGAATCAACGCGGTCGCTGATCTCGTGAGCGCAAGCCACCAGAAAGGCGAGCGGTTGGTCGTGGTCGTTTCCGCAATGGCGGGGGAGACCAACCGGCTGCTTGCGCTGGCAGACGAGATCGATTCCGGCACACAGGCGCGCGAAATGGATGTTCTGGTATCGACTGGAGAGCAGGTCACCATCGCGCTGTTATCGATGGCCCTTAACAAGCGGGGGATCGATGCCCGCTCTTATACCGGTGGTCAGGTGCGGATTCTGACCGACAATATTCATGGCAAGGCCCGGATCCTGGATATCGACGCCGCACAGGTACGCGAAGACCTTGAAAACAACCGAGTGGTGGTGGTTGCGGGTTTCCAGGGGGTGGATGACGAGGGCAACATCACGACACTCGGTCGCGGTGGCTCCGACACCACCGCTGTTGCGATGGCCGCGGCCCTTAAGGCCGATGAGTGCCGCATCTTTACGGATGTCGACGGGGTCTACACCGCTGATCCCCGAATTGTGCCCGAAGCGAAGCGCCTTGACCGCATCACGGTGGAAGAAATGCTGGAGCTCGCCAGTCAGGGCGCCAAGGTCCTGCAGACACGATCTGTTGAGTTTGCTGGCAAATACCGTGTGCCGCTTCGCGTGCTGTCTTCTTTTGAGGATGGCCCCGGTACTTTGATTACACATGAGGTAAGTGATATGGAACAGCCGTTAATTGCCGGTATTGCCTATAACCGCGATGAAGCGAAGGTCACCATCCGGGGTGTGCCCGATCAGCCCGGAGTCGCCTCGCGAATATTCGGCCCGATCTCCGAGGCGCATCTCAACATCGACATGATCATCCAGAACGTAGCCCAGGATGGCACGACTGACCTGACCTTCACCGTCAACCGCAATGAGTATGCCCAGGCGATGCAGTTGCTGAACGAAATTGCAAAAGAACTTAATGCACGGGACGTTGTCGGGGACGATACGCTGGCCAAGATCGCCATTGTGGGCGTGGGTATGCGCTCACATTCCGGAGTGGCTGCCAAGATGTTTGAGACCCTGGCAGCCGAGGGTATCAACATTGAGTTAATTTCGACTTCTGAGATCAAGATCTCGGTCGGCGTCAACGACAAATATCTTGAACTTGCGGTGCGGGCACTGCACAAGGCCTTCGAACTGGAAGGGGAAGTTACCGAAGAAAAACTGACCGAGGCAGAAGAAGCCTGATGTTTGGGAGTAACGCTTGAGGGTATTGTAGAATCAGGAAGCGGAGGATGCAGGGATGCTGATTTTAACTCGCCGGGTAGGTGAAACGCTGAAGATCGGCGAAGACATCGAGGTCACAGTGCTTGGTCTTCGGGGAGGCCAGGTTCGGATGGGTATAAATGCCCCAAGAGATGTTGCCGTGCATCGTGAGGAGATCCTGGACCGAGATGCGCGGGCTAACGAGACAGGAAGTAACGCTGCAGATTCCAAAACACCACGCAGCGAACACCAAGAAGACTGACCTTCAGGTCTTGAATTAACGGAGAGGTGGCCGAGCGGCTGAAGGCGCTCCCCTGCTAAGGGAGTATGGGGTTAATAGCTCCATCGAGGGTTCGAATCCCTCCCTCTCCGCCATTTATCCATAATCAAACTAAAGACCTGCATGTTAGAATCGCGGGCCTTCCCGCAGTACGCGCCCGTAGCTCAGTTGGATAGAGTGCATGGCTACGAACCATGAGGTCG
>CAYSMI010000143.1:0-4248 GCA_964432165.1 uncultured Acidiferrobacter sp. | reverse complement strand
AATTTGAATACCTGCCCGGCCAATATATCGATATTCTCCTGCGCGACGGCAGGCGTCGAAGCTTTTCGATTGCCAATGCGGCGGCTGATGGAGAAGACCTGCAACTGCATGTAAGACTTGTTCCCGATGGACACTTCACCGGACAGGTCTTCACGACCCTGAAAGCCCGCGATCTGCTGCGCTTTCAGGGACCGCTTGGCACTTTTTTTCTAAGAGATGACGAGCCCCGGCCGGCCATTATGGTGGGAGGGGGTACCGGTCTTGCTCCCTTAAAAGCGATACTCGACGTTGCACTCGGCAAGTACCCAGACCGGACTTTTCATCTTTTCTGGGGTGTACGCTCGGGCGAGGATTTATATTTCGACGACGAAATCAGGCGCTGGCTGAATGCGCACCCCAATCTCAGCTATACCCCGGTCCTGTCGGAACCCAAAGCCGCCGACGGGTGGGGTGGACAAACTGGTTTTGTGCACGAGGCGGTATTGCACCAGTATCCTGATCTTGACCGGTTTGAGGTCTACGCGAGCGGACCACCCCCGATGATCGAAGCGCTGAAAACCACCTTTGCAGCGCATGGATTGGCGCAAGAACGCTTGTTCTTTGATTCTTTCGAATTCACCGCTGACGTCCAATGAACAGCCTCTTGAACCCGGTCGCTGACGGTATCCTTTACACCTGGGTTCTTTTTTCAGCATCGATCAGTGGCACCAGTTCCCCCTCGGCAGCTGACGACTCGCCTGATAAGCGCGGTGGATCTTTCGACTCCGACGACTGCAGTCCCCGCCGGTAGCACTGCAGCGCTTTATCCGATTCACCCATCGACTCCAGCAGCAACCCCAACTCCAGATATTCCTCGCGGGAGCCGCCCAGGCGTACGGCCTTGAGAAGATGATCTCGGGCCTTTTGGCGGTCCTTGTTCGCGAGATATAGGCGCACCAAAGTCATCAGCAGATCGGGGTCATCTTTATGTCTTTGCGCCCATTGTTCTGCACGGCGTAACTGCTCCTCGATCTGCTGCGAATGCGCGTGACCGTAGAGCCTGACCAGCTCTGAATCCCATTGCCGCACGATGCACTTGCGCAGGAACCGTTCGGCAGCATCGCCGTCACCCGAATTAATCAGGGCCCGAACATATGCCGCCTGCAATACAGGATCCTTTCGCTGGCGCCGGGTCAATCGTGTCCAGGCGGACCCCGAATCACCTTCCTGCGACAGACGCTGGGCGTGCATCTCCTGACGCAGGGAATCGAGCTCCGCACGCGGTAGCGCCCGAAGGTCACGGTCCCGCTTGAGCAAGCCTTCAAGGGCCGGCCAGTCGTGCTGCGAGCGCATCAGTCCCAACAGCATCCTCTGAACTGCACGATGGCGCACGCCCTGCTCATGAAGATCTTCCAGCACCCCCCGGGCTTCATCGATTTGGCCCGCCCGCTCGAGCAGCCGAGCCCGGGTGATTTCAATTGCCTCGAGATGCTCCGGGTCGTCCTCCCGGGCCACAGAAAGATACCGGTCACGTGCCTCGAAATCCCCCCGCTGCTGCGCTGCATAAGCAGCGCCAAGGTACTGCAGCAGGGGCGTACTGCCCCGGCCGAGACCCTCGTTAAGCGCGAGTTCGGCCTCTTCCCACTCACCTTCGATGAGGCGCGCATAACCCGTCAAGGTCGCGCGGTCGGCCTGATCGTGCCGACGGCGGGTCTGCCAGCGATGAAGATCGCGTGGTGCACGAAAGACTCGAAACAGGATCCTGATCAGGATATAGGCAACCGCCAGCGCTAACACCAGACCGGCGAGAAAAAGTGCCAGAGATACTTCGATCTCATAAGGCCATCGGGAGATGAGAACGTAACCCGGATCCTCCCGGGCCAGCAGCCCCAGCGTCAGCGCAGCCGCCAGCGCAATCAGTGCCAGTACGATAGCCGTCACTCAGCTTGATCCCTTCTCCCAATCTCACTACGCAACAACGTCAGTGAAACGGAGATATCGGGGATGTCCTTCGCTACCTCGACCTGCATCATCTCTGACAACTGCGCATCAAAACGCTGTGTTGCAGAGGTCGGTTCAAAATAGCTGCTGACCCAGGACCGGGCCTTGGCAAGGCTCTCCTGATAAAGCGGCTGATCGCTGCGAAGCAACGCCAGTTGGGCAACCAGCAAATGCAGCCGAAGGTTTTCGTAGGCGAGAAAACGCTCACTGTTATCCAGCTTGGGAAGCTGGGCTTCATCAACCCGGCGGACCCGTACGAGACTTCCAAGATCATCCGATACACGTCCCATCAGCGTTCCAAAAAATCCCGGTTCCTCGGTCCCTACTGACGAGGAGGAGACTGCATCACCGGCACTTTCATCCTTATCTTTGGCCGTTGTCCAGTCCGGGCGGTCGCCGTCTCCTTTGAGTGGCAAGGCAGCAACCGTTCGCACCAGTGATCCAAGAGCAAGGGCAGTCCCGGAAAGATCCGTCGAATCCAGTTGATCAAGTGCGCCCAGTTCTTGCGACAAGGCTCTGCGCACCTCCAGAATTCCGGGATCTGCAAACGCACGGAGCCTGTCGTCAGCAAGCCTGAGCGCCCGCTTTGCGAGGTCGATATCACCTAGCAGGGTTAATCGCTGGTTGGCCAGCAGCAAGAGGTGGGCAACCTCGCGCAGCAACCAGTCTTCATGTACTGCCCCGATCTGTGAGCGGGTCGTAGCAACCACACCGGCAAGCGATGAAATCTCGTCATCCTGCTGGGCGATGGCGCTGGCCTGTTCGTCGGCCAAGGACTGCAGCCGCGCATTCAATGCGGCTTGAACTGCATCCATCTTATCAAGGAGTTCCCGCTTATCTTCCAGACCCCGGCTCAGCGCGGCATCAACCTTGGCCTGCAGTTCGGATTGACTGTCCACGAGCCGGTCAACTTCCCGGCTCATTCCGTCAAGACGACCCAGTTCACGGCCCACCTCCAGCTGTCCGGCTACCTGGGTGACGTACCAGGTGTAGATGCTGACACCAGCGCCAAGGATGGCCATCACGAGAGCCAGTGGGGCTACCCAACCAGCCTTGTCGTTGCCTTTGGGCGGCTTCGGAGTCACAGGGGTGGAAGCGTCAGTCTGTGACTCCTTTGCTGTTGTAGGCGCGGCTGCTCCCGCCCCAGCCTGCTCTGTAGATGGCGTTTTCGAAGAATCTTTATTGGATGTCACGTATATCTCTCGCGTGTCAGTGTCTGCGCCGGATTGGACTCAGTGTTTTTGCTTGAGCGCCTTCACAAGAGCGGGCATCCCCGCATTGTCTGCTACAACAACCCTTCCTGCAAAACCCAGCGACCTGCAATGCTCACTAATGCGCCGACTCGATACCACGACAGTCATATTCTCGAGCAATTGCGTAACTTTTGAACCCAACATGGACCACAGGTGGTCTGCGGCACTGGCGCTGGTCAAAATGAGGGCATCAAAACCGCTGTCACCCCAGCGACTCAGGATCTTTGAATCCACCTGATCCATGGGAATTCTCCGGTAACAGGGAAGGTGTGAAACCCGGGCGCCGCGCTGCGTTAGTTTATCGGCCAGCAATTCCCGTCCGGCAAAACCACGAATGATCAGGATGGACCGTCCCACAACCTGCTCAAGATCCGGCAGGGCGAGGAGGGCCTCGCTGTCATACTGCCCCTTCGGAATTGCGCTGACATTAATTCCCCCGTTCGCAAGCTGTCGTGCAGTTCCGGGACCGACCGCGAGCACCTGGGCATCTTCAGGAAGATAACGACCCAGTCGTCCCAGCATGGATAAACCATAGGTGGCCGCGTTAGGGCTCACAAATATTGCAATATCTATCTGGTCTAGCTGAGCCAGACCCGGTGCAAGCGCGGAATCATGATCATCAACGGGCTCAATTTTGGTTACCGGAAACCGGATCGCCTCTCCACCCGCTTTCTCGATAAGTTCACAAAGCTCATCTGCCTGATGTGCTGCCCGTGTCACAACAACCGACATGCCCGCGAGATCAGCCATCGGCCACCGACTGCAGGATCGTCTGTGCACCCTGGCTCAAAAGGTCTTCGGCAAGAGCGCGCCCGACCGCCTCGGGGTCCGATAAATGCCCCTCGGCACCGGCGAACAATACCTCGGAACCATCCGGCCGGCCGACCAGTCCACGAAGGCGCAATTGCTCGCCTTGAATCTCGGCGTAGGCCCCGATGGGCACATGACAGCCACCGCCGAGCTCGGCATTGACAGCACGTTCGGCGCGGACCCGCCGGTGCGTGGATTCATGATC
>CAYSMI010000142.1:0-4329 GCA_964432165.1 uncultured Acidiferrobacter sp. | reverse complement strand
GTAGGCGACGAGTTTGAGTATGTGCTGACCATTACCGAGACCCATCTAGTCACGGCAGCAGGTCTTTTTGGTGACTTCAACCCGCTGCATGTGGATGAAAGTTTTGCCGGACAGTCGCGTTTTGGCGGGCGCATCCTGCACGGACCGTTCACCAGCGCTTTTGTTGCAGCGCCTGTGGGTATTTACTTTGCCGGAACTGCCATTGCCTATCTTGAGCATAACTGCCGCTTTCTCGCTCCGGTAAAGCCGGGCGATACGTTGCGGGCCCGCTGGAAAGTGGCTGATAAATCGGATAAGCCTAAATTCGAAGGCGGCGTGATCGCGCTTTCCGGCAGCTGCACCAACCAGCAGGATACGGAGGTGGCAAGCGCGTCAGGTAAGATCATGGTAGCAGCAAGAGCGTCGACCCGGTACGGATCTGATGAATGACACCCTGCATGGCAAGTGCGTACTGATCTACAGTCACGATTCATTCGGGCTGGGACACCTGCGCCGCTGTCGAACAATTGCACATGCCCTGGTAGATGGCTTCGCCGGCCTAAAGGTCCTGATCGTTTCGGGGTCGCCCATTATTGGCAGTTTCGACTTCAAAAGCCGTGTGGACTTTGTACGGGTTCCGGGTGTCGTGAAGCTGCGCGGCGGCGACTACACCTCGTTGTCGGACCACATTGACCTGTCGCAGACCCTGCAACTGCGAAGTTCGATCATGGAGCAGGCCGCCAGAACGTTCTCTCCCGATCTTTTTATCGTCGATAAAGAGCCGCTCGGACTTCGCGGGGAGGTTACGGAAACCCTCAAGACGCTCCGCCGGCAAGGCGTGCCGACGGTTCTGGGGCTTCGCGATATCCTCGATGATTCCGTACTCCTCAACAAGGAGTGGGAGCACCGGGGTACGCCAAAAAACCTTGAGGCATGGTACGACGAAATCTGGGTGTTCGGTTCGCCGTCCATGGGCAATCCGCTGGCAGGACTTGGCGTGAGTGAGGCAGCGCTTGAGAGACTGGTCTACACCGGTTATTTGAAACGTGCGGTGCCGTCCATCGCCAAGGCCCCAGTGGGCCTTCCGGCCGAGCCGTTTATCCTGGTGACCCCCGGCGGCGGTGGCGACGGCGAAACCCTGGTCGACTGGGTACTGAGCGCACTGGAACGAAAGCCAAGGCCTACAAAGCCCGTGGTGATTGTGCTGGGACCGTTCATGCCGCAGGCGGTGAGGTATGAGCTCCAGATTCGGGCAGCACGGCTCAAGCGTGTGCAGACCATCACCTTCGATGCCAACATGGAGCTGCTGGTGGAGCGGGCCGCTGGCGTGGTGGCAATGGGCGGCTATAACACTTTCTGTGAAATCCTTTCGCTGGATAAGCCCGCTCTGCTGATTCCCCGGTCGACGCCACGTATGGAGCAGACGTTACGGGCCCACCGAGCAGCGTCATTAGGATATATCTCAATGCTGGATGGCGATGGTGATCGTTCTGCCGATGCGATGGCGCAGGCGCTGCGCAGGCTCGAGCATCAGCCCCTACCTTCGGCTGCCGGTGCCGACAAAGTCCTGTCAGGCCTTGAGGTGATCTGCGAACGCACAAGCAGGCTTCTTTCAGAGGAAAACCTCGGACACCAGGACATCGCCTGACGGCGCGTGGCCGGTCCGGCGCTTTGATTCTTTTCTACGTTCAGCACCTGCTCGGCATCGGCCATCTGCGCCGGACATTAGCGATCGCCCGGGCATGCGTGGATCAGGGATTGTGCGTCGAGGTTGTCAGCGGGGGATTGCCTGTTGACCTCGGCCCGCATGACGCGCTCAGGATCCATCAGCTGAAACCGCTCAAGAGTGCGGATCTTTCTTTTTCGCAGGTGGTAGATCATGGTGGTGTGCCACTTACTGAGTCGATGCAAAAAGAGCGGACTGGGAAACTGCTTGAGATCTTTCACGAGCTTCAACCCGACCTGCTGGTCACGGAGCTGTTCCCCTTTGGCCGGCGGCGGTTTCGCTTTGAGCTCCTTCCGTTGCTTGAAGCAGCCCGCGCCGGCAAGAAGCCGGTTATCTGTTCAGTGCGTGACAGCGTTCAGCAACGTTCCGAAGAGCGCGAGAAGGAAACGATTGCATGGTTACGGCAGTACTATGCAAAAGTGCTCGTCCATGGGGACGAGCGTTTCATGCCGTTTGGTGATTCGTTCGGCCGAGCAGGCGAGATCGCAGATCTTCTGAAATACACAGGATTCGTGGATACCGCAACGAAGACGCGGGGTCAGACGCCGCTTGACGCAGTTCCAGAGGTGCTCGTCTCTGCCGGCGGCGGCAGTGCAGGGGAGTCTTTGTATCTTGCCGCAGCCGAAGCCAGTTCGCTATCAAGACATGCGAGTGTTCCCTGGAGGATTCTCGCCGGCGCGGGACCGGAACCGGCCTTGGTATCAAGACTCAAAGAAATAGGCAGTGCGCAACTCACCGTGGAGGCGAACCGCCCGGATTTTCGTGATCTGCTGGGCGAATGCCGCCTGTCGGTTTCGCAGGCAGGCTACAACAGCGTGGTCGATCTTTTGTCCAGTGGGGCCCCGGCGCTTTTGTCCCCCTTTACCGGTGAAGGGGGTGAGACTGAACAACCCGCCCGTGCTGAGCAACTCTCGGCGATCGGCAGGGCTCAGGTGATTGGGGAGGACGATCTTGAAGGCGGCGTGCTTGCAGCCAGAGTCGATGCTCTGCTCGACTCCGGACCGGAACGCTTCGCACCTCAGCGATGCGATGGTGCGGCGCAGACGGCGAAGGTCCTCAAGGAGTATTTCCAGACATGAGTCCATCGGCTGAGCCACCGGCGGCATTCAGGGCCTACCTGCCTTCGGACCACGAACGACTGTTGCGGCTGTGGCATGACTGCGACCTGACCCGGTCCTGGAACGACCCTGACGATGACATCCGTCAGTGCCTTGAGAACCCGTCATCAGAACTGCTGGTCGCGGTCTGTGAGGAAACGCTTTGCGGCAGCGTCATGATCGGGTGTGACGGGCACCGCGGCTGGGTTTATTACCTCGCAGTGGATCCCGGTTATCGTCACCGGGGAATCGGCCGTGCACTTATGGCGCAAGCCGAGGCATGGGTACGTGACCGAGGGGTCCCCAAGATTCAGGCACTGATCCGGCATGACAATCTTGCGGTCCGGGGGTTTTACGGCCGGTTGGACTACCGCGATGGCGATGTGCAGCTGGTGCAGAAGTGGCTCAGGGATGATGAGCGCTGATCCGGCCGTGCCGGTGCATGATCTCCAGCAAAGCATCGGCGTCGATTGCCCTGCACGTATACCCCGCCGGCCTCAGGGTGGTCATGTCGGTTGCTCCGAGCAGGGCGTTAATGACGGCCTCTTCGATTGCGTCAACGGCCGCCGCGTACACGGCATCGCAAAGATCGTCGCCGAGCCATTCAAAGTTCGTGTTGATCTCTCCCATTTGGTCAATCGGCATGGGGTTTGCAGTACTGAAGGCCAGAAAAATATCGCCGGAGCCGTTACCGCCGACAGTACCACCCCGGGCAATGCCGATGGTTCCGCGTCTCGCAAGGCGATGCAGTTGGTGCGGCATCATCGGTACATCAGTCGCGATGACCGCGATGATGGACCCGGCCTCAAGTTCATTGGGGAGACAATCATCCGTGAGATAGCGGCCGACCGGTACGCCAAGGACCGTGAGGTCCTGCCTCCTGCCGTGATTGGCCTGGACCAGTACGCCGACCCGGTAATCCCGGTCCAAAATGCTGATCTGGCGTGACGACGTGCCGGTACCGCCTTTGAACTCGTAGCAGATCATGCCGGTGCCGCCGCCGACATTGCCTTCGGCAACCGGTCCGGTTGTCGCGTTATCCAGGGCGTTTCGCGCATGCGATTCGCTCAGGTGCAGGCCATTGATGTCATTCAGGGTGCCGTCGTAGGTTTCGCCGACCACCGGCATGGCCCACAGATGCTCGTTTCCCCAATGTTCGGGGTAGGTATCTATCATCCACTGGACGGCGGCCTGATGTACACGTCCCACGCCGTGCGTGTTGGTGATCATCACCGGCCCGAGGAAGTACCCGCCATCACGAATCCAGTGGGTGCCCGTCATTTCACCGTTGCCGTTAAAGCTGTGTGTACCAGCCCAGACCGGTTGCGGAACCTGATCACGCCCACGCGGCAGTATTGCGGTCACGCCGGTGCGGACCGGGCCTTTGCCGGCCACGAGCGGGCCGTCACCTGTAATTACCGTGGTATAGCCAACCTCAATACCGGGCACATCCGTAATCGCATTATGCTGGCCGGGTGTGCCGGGCAGATCAAGACCCAGATCACGTGCGCGTTTTGAGACCATCTT
>CAYSMI010000141.1:0-4400 GCA_964432165.1 uncultured Acidiferrobacter sp. | reverse complement strand
CCCTGGCCGAGTTTCATCTCGGGCATTAAACGTCTGCGGGACGAGCATCCTACCGAGCGCGTCAATGGAGTGGCCAACGACCTGCTGGGGCAGTTGGAACATTCGTACGAAACCCGAAAAGGTTACTGGAAGGGCGGTACGGTCAGCGTCTACGGTTACGGCGGGGGCATCATTCCGCGCTTTTCCGAGGTCGGTCAGCAGTTCCCGGAGTCCAAAGAGTTTCATACGCTTCGGGTCCAGCCGCCAGCGGGCAATCATTACAGCACCGACATGTTGCGCCAGCTGGCGGACAGCTGGGAGAAGTGGGGCTCGGGTCTCGTGACCTTTCACGGACAGACCGGCAACATCATGTTCATTGGCGCCACCACCCAGAACACCCAGCACTTCTTCGACGAGATCAATGATTACGGTTTTGATCTTGGCGGCGCGGGGCCCTGCGTACGTACTGCGATGTCCTGTGTGGGTGGAGCACGCTGTGAGCAATCATGTGCCAATGAGCACAAGATCCACCGGACCCTGGTAAACAACTTTACCGATGATGTACATCGCCCGGCCCTGCCCTATAAGTTCAAATTCAAGGTCTCCGGTTGTCCCAACGACTGCATGAATTCGATTGAGCGTGCTGATATGGCGGTGATTGGGACCTGGCGCGATGACATGAAAGTGGATCAGCAGGCCTGGAAAGACTACGTCGCCGAAAAGGGCCGCCAGCACACCATCGACAACATCATCACGCGTTGTCCGACGCGCTGCATCAGTCTCAAGGACGACAACTCACTTGAGGTGGACAACCGTAACTGTGTGCGCTGTATGCACTGTCTGAACGTAGTGCCAAAGGCCTTGTCCCCAGGAGACGACAAAGGCGTGACGATCCTGATGGGCGGCAAGCGGACGCTCAAAATCGGCGACCTGATGGGAACCGTGATTGTGCCGTTCATGAAACTTGAGACCGAAGAGGACTACGAGACCATTACCGAGATCGCAGAGAACACGATCGATTTCTGGGCCGAGAACGGCCTGGAGCACGAACGCTGCGGTGAAATGATCGAACGCATTGGACTGGTCAACTTTCTGGAAGGGGTCGGTATAGAGGTTGATCCGCACATGATCGCCGACCCGCGACAATCTTCTTATGTCCGGATGGATGGCTGGGACGAAGAAGCGGTGAAGTGGTTTGAGCGACAGGCTGAAACCGCAGCGTCTGCAGCAGGTTGATGTAACGGCGAGATTCGCCTCGAAACGAACCCTTACCGGAGAGAAAGATGGCTAAGGACATGCGACAGCCGATCGAATCGGGCTGCCCCGACGGCTTCCAGTACATGCACCCGCTGATGATCAAGAACTTTGGCCAATGGCGCTGGCATGATCATCCCCGGCCCGGTGTGCTCCGCCACGTCGCGGATAGTGGAGATGAAGTCTGGACTGTTAAGGCGGGCACGCAGCGCATCCTGGATGTGTTCACCCTTCGCAAGTTGTGCGATATCGGCGATGAATATGCCGATGGACACGTGCGATTCACGATCCGCAGCAACATCGAGTACATGGTCGCCGAGGAGGCCAAGGTCGAACCGCTGATCGGTGCGCTCGAAGGTGCCGGATTCGTCGTTGGGGGCACGGCCAATTCGGTCGCCATGATCGCGCATACGCAGGGATGGCTGCACTGCGATATTCCCGGCACCGATGCTTCCGGGGTGGTCAAGGCGATGATGGATGAACTCATCGACGAATTCAAAAACTGCAACATGCCCAACCGGGTACACATAACCACTTCCTGTTGTCAGATCAACTGCGGCGGTCAGGGAGATATTGCGATTAATGTGCAGCACACCAAGCCGCCCAAGATTAACCATGATCTTGTGGCGAACGTCTGTGAACGGCCCTCGGTCGTAGCCCGATGCCCGGTGGCGGCTATTCGCCCGGCGCAGGTCAACGGCAAGCCCACGCTCGAAGTCGACGAGAAGAAATGCATCTGCTGTGGGGCCTGCTATCCGCCGTGCCCGCCGATGCAGATCAACGATCCGGAGCACACCAAGCTCGCCATCTGGGTGGGCGGCAATCATTCCAATGCCCGCAGCAAGCCCAGTTTTCAGAAACTCGTCGCATCGGGCGTCCCGAACAATCCGCCGCGCTGGCCTGAGGTCACGGCCATCGTCAAACGCATCCTGCAGTCCTACAAGGATGATGCCCGGGACTGGGAGCGTATCAACGACTGGATCGATCGTATCGGTTGGCCGCGCTTTTTCGAGATCACCGGGCTGCCGTTTACCAAATTTCATATCGATAACTGGCGTGGCGCGCGCAAGAGCCTCAACGCCTCGACGCACATTCGTTTCTAGGTAGGTTTCATGAAGTTTTCCGTGATGGTGAACGAAGGGCCGTATACCCATCAGGCCGCGGACAGTGCCTATCAGTTCATCCGGGCAGCGCTTGCGGCCGGTCACGAGATTTTCCGTGTCTTCTTCTATCATGACGGCGTGAACAACGGCACGCGGCTCACCACGCCGCCGCAGGACGACCGCCATATCGTCAATCGCTGGAGCGAACTCGCCGGCGAGCATGACCTTGATCTCGTGGTGTGTGTTGCGGCAGCGCAGCGGCGCGGCATCGTGGATCCGGACGAAGCCAAGCGCAACAGCAAGGACGGGGACAACATCGCGCCGGGTTTTCGAATTTCGGGTCTTGGCCAGCTGATCGAAGCCGGCATCGAGTCCGACCGGCTTCTGGTGTTTGGTGACTAGGAGACAGTTTGTGAGCGAGGCCAAGAAATTCATGTACATCAACCGTAATGCGCCCTGCGGCACGGTCTACGGTGTCGAAGGTCTTGAGGTCGTTCTGATCGGTGCTGCGTTTGAGCAGGATGTGTGTATGGCGTTTATCGGTGACGGGGTCTTCCAGCTTAAACAGGATCAGGATACCGCTGACACCGGAATGAAAAATTTCTCACCTGCCTACCGGGCATTGGGCGACTATGAAGTGAACCGGCTTTATGTCGAGCACGAATCACTTCAAGAGCGGGGACTGACGGAAGACGATCTCATGCCACTGACCTGGGAAGATGAAGACAATGACTGGGCGGAAAAACCGTCCATCCACATCGTCGACCGGGCGCAGCTTTCAAATCTGATCGAAGAGCAAGACGTTATTTTGAATTTCTAAAGTCAACACGATCCGATGCTGCATACCGTCAACAAAACCCCATTTGAGTCCTCGAGTCTCAAGACCTGCCTGTCGCTGGCACGCAGTGGCAGTGATGTGCTCCTGATCGAGGACGGCGTGTACGGGGCTTTAAACGGGAGTGCACATACGGCGTTGTTGACACAAGCGCTTGGGCAAGTGCGCGTGTACGCACTTGGGCCGGATCTTAAAGCCCGGGGACTGTCTGAGGACAAACTCATTTCGGGTATCGAGGTGGTGGGCTACGATGGTTTTGTCGAACTGGCGTGCGCCAATGACAAGATCCAGAACTGGCTCTGACATTTCTGACATTATTGTTAAATGCAACAGGAGGCCGAAAATGGCATTTGAATTGGACGGCAAGACCTACGAAACCGACGAGGAAGGATACCTCGCCAACCTCAGCGAGTGGAACAACGACGTGGCTGCGCATATGGCCAAGGAAGATGACTGCGACCTGAGTGATAACCACTGGGAAGTGATCAATTTCCTCCGCGAATATTACGAGGAGTACCAGATCGCGCCGGCGGTTCGGGTACTGACCAAAGCCATCGGGAAAAAACTCGGCAAAGACAAGGGCAACAGCAAGTACCTGTACGAGCTTTTTCCCTACGGACCCGCAAAACAGGCTTGTAAGTATGCGGGCCTGCCCAAGCCCACGGGCTGCGTCTGACATCGTCCTTTAGAGCGAGAGCCTGTGCCGGCGCTGCTGGCACCCAATCATGAGCACTGAGCGTAGCGAAATTGGCCAGTGCCTGCTGATGCGACTGCCGCAGGCAAGGCCCCCTTGTTACTAGGCGCGATTTTTGCTGTTCTGTTTTACCTCGCGGCCGCCGTGTTTCTGGTGGGCGTGGGTGCCCGTGTGGCGCGCTACGCGCGCACACCCGCACCGCTGGTGATTCCGACCACTCCAGCCCCGACCACACACGCCGGCGTCTTCGCCCGCATGTTTCGCGAAGTGGTGTTTTTTGAGAGCCTTTTCAAGGGCAGCAAGTGGACCTGGCTGTTCGGCTGGCTGTTTCACTTCGGTATGCTGGTCGCGCTGGCGCGTCACCTCAGATACTTC
The DNA here is from genome assembly GCA_964432165.1 of uncultured Acidiferrobacter sp. GTDB lineage: Bacteria > Pseudomonadota > Gammaproteobacteria > Arenicellales > UBA868 > UBA868. Next base: position 160 of record CAYSMI010000141.1, on the reverse strand, counting down.
ACCGAGCCGGTGTGGTCATGGGTAGTGATGCTTCAGTGGATCGGCGTATACGCAGGAATCGCAATGTTCTTAGGTCTGGGCGGTCTGTGGCTGCGCCGGGTTCTGGTCGACCGTATCCGCTATATCAGCGCGCCTTCGGACCACCTGATGCTGGCGCTGC
>CAYSMI010000140.1:0-4412 GCA_964432165.1 uncultured Acidiferrobacter sp. | reverse complement strand
GGCGGCGATTCTAGGCAGAGGAGTGTTTTTTGTCAACATTTGGCCGGTTTTCCGGAAATCTGGCTGAAATCCCACGCCTTATCCTTGAGCCGCCTCCGCGGGTGCGGACTCCGCATCCTCGGTGAGATTTTCGAGAATCGCCAACTCCTCGATTTCGGTACCTTCCTGAGCCTGCTCCTGTCGTCGCCGGCGCCGGTCTTCGTGGTGCGCCAATCCCGTTCCCGCCGGAATCAACCGACCCACGATGACGTTTTCTTTGAGGCCTCTCAAGTGATCCACTTTGCCCTGCATTGAGGCTTCCGTCAGAACTCGGGTGGTCTCCTGAAAAGAGGCCGCCGAGATAAACGAATCAGTGCTCAAGGAGGCTTTGGTAATACCCAGCAGGACCGGCGCAAAGGTCGCGGGTGTTTTACCTTCGGCTTGTAGCGCGTCGTTTTCCTGGAGCAGTGCAGAACGCTCGACCTGGTCGGCCTCAAGGTAGCGGGTGTCGCCCGACTCCACGATCCGTACCCGGCGAATCATCTGCCGGATGATGACTTCAATATGTTTGTCGTTGATCTTGACGCCCTGCAGGCGATAAACCTCCTGGACCTCACTCACGATGTAGTCGGTCAGCGGCTCCAGACCACGAAGCTCCAGTACATCCACCGCGGAAAGCGGCCCTTCCACAATGACATCGCCCTTTTCAACGGTCTCCCCGTCGAAGACGCTGATCTGGCGATCTTTTGGAATCGACATCTCATGCAGTTCGCCAGACTCATCCGTAATTTCGAGGCGTGTCTTGGTCTTTACTTCTTTACCAAAAGAAATGACACCCGTTGCCTCAGCCAGAATCGCGGGCTCTTTTGCCTTTCGCGCCTCAAACAATTCCGCAACTCGGGGCAGACCGCCGGTGATATCACGGGTCTTGGAACTTTCCTGCGGAATTCGCGCAAGCACCTCTCCCACGCCGACTTTGGCGCCCACACTCACCACAATAGAGGCGCCCGGGGGCATCTGGTGCTGCGCTTTGACTTTGTTCCTGCCGTCTACCAGTTCGACCGTCGGCTTGATGTCCGAGGTCGCGCCGCGGCGGCTTTTCGGGTCCATCACCAGGTAGGTGCTTGAGCCGGTCAGGTCATCGATCTGCTCGGTGACGGAAACCCCTTCGACCAGATTCTCAAACCGGACCTTACCCGCCACCTCACTGATAATGGGGTGGGTATGCGGATCCCAGGACGCAATCACCTGTCCGCTCTCTACCTGATCGGAGTCACTGATGGTCAGTTCCGCGCCGTAAGGAACACGATGGCGCTCCCGGTCAATGCCGTGCTGGTCATGAATCACCAGTTCACCGGATCGGGAAACCACGATGTTGCAGCCGTCATCACGCTTCACCGCGCGCACGCCGACCCAGGACACTGTGCCCTGGTTCCTGACCTCGACGCGGCTCGCCGCCGCAATTCGCGAGGCAGCACCACCAATATGGAAGGTGCGCATGGTCAGCTGCGTTCCAGGCTCGCCGATACTCTGCGCAGCCATCACACCCACAGCCTCACCGCGGCTGACGAGGTGTCCCCGGGCAAGATCGCGCCCGTAGCAGGTGGCACAGATCCCGTACCGTGTCTCACAGGTCACGGCAGACCGGACTTTGAGGTGATTCACGTTGTGTTCTTCCAGCAGGTTCACCCCCGACTCATCAATCATCTGCCCAGCACTAAAGAGCTTCGACCCGTCACTCGGGCTCACGACGTCTTCGGAGACGGAGCGGCCGAGAATGCGGTCCTTCAGCGGGATGACTACCTCACCGCCTTGAACAATCGCTTCGCGCAGGATGCCGTTGGTCGTCTCGCAGTCTTCTTCGGTGACGACAAGATCCTGGCAAACATCCACCAACCTTCTTGTCAGATAACCCGAGTTGGCCGTTTTCAGTGCCGTGTCCGCCAGACCCTTGCGGGCGCCGTGCGTCGAAATGAAGTACTCATTGACATTAAGGCCTTCGCGGAAGTTGGCGGTAATCGGCGTTTCGATGATGGATCCGTCCGGCTTGGCCATCAGGCCGCGCATCCCCGCCAGCTGGCGAATCTGGGCGTGGCTGCCCCGGGCACCAGAGTCCGCCATCATGTAGATGGAGTTGAAGGATTCCTGCTCAACCGTTTCGCCCTCGGCATTGACTACGTACTCAACGCTGAGTTCGTCCATCATTTCACCAGCCACCCGGTCACTGGCATGGGTCCAGATATCGACGACCTTGTTGTAGCGTTCACCGTCGGTAAGCAGGCCCTGCCCGTGCTGTTCCTGGATGGCTTTCACCTCCACCTCCGCCGCATCAAGCGTCGCGGACTTGCTGTCAGGGACGACCATGTCGTCGACGCCGATCGACACGCCTGCTTTGGCCGCCATCGAAAACCCGGTGTACATCAGCTTGTCACAGAAGATCACTGTATCTTTCAGGCCCACCCGACGGTACGCCTCGTTAATCACCGATGAGATGGCGCGCTTTTTCATCGTCTGGTTGACGAGTTCAAAAGGCAATCCGTCTGGCAGGATCTCTGACAAGAGCGCTCGCCCAGCCGTGGTGTCGGTGAGGTTGAATGTCTCGTGACGTTCACCGTCTTCGGTGACCCGCACTTCACGGATTCTCACCTTGATCTTTGCGTGCAGTGTCAGCGCACCCGCATCGCGTGCGCGACGCACTTCGGCAACGTCGGCAAAGGCCTTGCCCTCACCCGTCTCGTTGATCTTCTCACGGGTCATGTAATAAAGCCCCAACACGATATCCTGGGAAGGAACGATGATCGGCTCGCCGTTAGACGGGGAAAGCACGTTGTTCGTTGACATCATGAGTGTTCGCGCTTCCAGCTGCGCCTCAACGGAAAGTGGCACATGCACTGCCATCTGGTCACCGTCAAAGTCTGCGTTATACGGAGTACAGACCAGCGGGTGCAGCTGAATCGCCTTTCCCTCAACCAATACCGGCTCAAACGCCTGGATACCCAGGCGATGAAGCGTCGGTGCCCGGTTCAACAGGACCGGGTGCTCGCGGATCACCTCTTCGAGAATATCCCAGACTTCCGGCTCTTCCAGCTCCACCAGCTTCTTGGCCTGTTTTATGGTGGTCGCGAGGCCGCGCAATTCCAGTTTGCTGTAGATAAACGGCCTGAAGAGTTCCAGCGCCATCTTCTTGGGCAGCCCGCACTGGTGCAGCTTCAAGGTTGGGCCGACCACGATGACAGAACGTCCAGAGTAGTCCACCCGCTTGCCCAGAAGGTTCTGGCGGAAACGACCCTGTTTCCCCTTGATCATGTCCGCGAGGGATTTCAACTGCCTGCGGTTGGGCCCGGTTACCGCCTTGCCGCGACGGCCATTATCCAGGAGCGCATCCACTGACTCCTGCAGCATACGCTTTTCGTTACGGACGATGATGTCAGGTGCATTGAGATCCAGTAGCCGGCGCAGACGGTTGTTCCGGTTGATGACGCGGCGGTAAAGATCATTGAGATCAGAGGTCGCAAAGCGGCCGCCCTCAAGGGGCACCAGGGGACGAAGATCAGGCGGCAACACCGGTAGCGCTTCCATGATCATCCACTCCGGTTTGTTGCCCGAGTGCAGGAAGGCCTCAACGACTTTCAGCCGCTTGGTCAGTTTCTTGGTCTTGGTCTCCGAGGTGGATTCGGCAAGATCTTGACGAAGTTGGGCCGACAGCGACTTGAGATCCATACTCTTCAGAAGCTCCTTTACGGCTTCGGCACCCATACCGGCATCAAAGTCCGCACCGTAAAGCTGAATCGCTTCATAGTAGGACTCTTCTGTCATGAGCGCCCCCACCTCGAGCTCGGTCAGACCGGGGTCGGTCACGACATATGCCTCAAAATACAGGACCCGCTCGATTTCGCGGACCGTCATGTCCAGCAGCACGCCCAAACGGGATGGCAGCGACTTCAGGAACCAGATGTGCGCCACGGGGCTCGCGAGTTCGATATGACCCATCCGCTCGCGGCGAACAGTCGACAGCGTCACTTCGACGCCGCATTTTTCACAGACCACACCGCGGTGCTTGAGCCGTTTGTACTTTCCGCACAGGCATTCGTAGTCCTGCATCGGGCCAAACAGTTTTGCGCAGAAAAGGCCATCGCGCTCGGGTTTGAATGTCCGGTAGTTGATGGTTTCGGGCTTCTTGACTTCGCCGAAGGACCACGAACGGATCTGGTCCGGCGACGCCAGCCGGATTCGAATATTGTCAAACTCCTGGTCTACTGCATCGTATCGTGAGAACTGACTGAAAAAATCTTTCATTGTCTTCCTTTAACCTTATCTGGAACCGTGGAGATTGCGAGGCCTGAAGCGGATCCGCTACCGGTTTTCGCGCCTTTCTATATTGAGCCCCAGGGCCCTGATCTCCTTTTCCAAAACATTGAATGATTCAGGTACAG
>CAYSMI010000139.1:0-4443 GCA_964432165.1 uncultured Acidiferrobacter sp. | reverse complement strand
ACGCGCCAGTCCGTGTCGCAGCCGGTACAGACGGGGCTCAAGTCCATTGACTCTATGGTGCCGATCGGTCGGGGCCAGCGCGAACTCATCATCGGCGACCGTCAGACGGGCAAGACCGCTGTTGCGATCGATACGATCATCAACCAGAAAGGCACCGGTATCAAATGCGTCTATGTGGCGATCGGGCAGAAAGCATCCTCGGTCGCAAACGTGGTAAGCAAACTCGAGGAGCACGGCGCGATGGACCATACCATCGTCGTGTCGGCATCGGCGGCTGATTCAGCGGCCATGCAGTACATCGCGCCTTACGCGGGATGCGCGATGGGCGAATATTTTCGCGATCGTGGTGAAGACGCGCTCATTATTTATGATGATCTGACCAAACAGGCCTGGGCCTATCGTCAGGTGAGCTTGCTGTTGCGCCGTCCGCCGGGGCGGGAAGCCTATCCGGGAGATGTCTTCTACCTGCACTCGCGCCTGCTGGAGCGTGCTGCCCGGATCAATGAAAAAGAAGTCGAAAAACGCACCAACGGTGAGGTCAAGGGTAAGACCGGTTCGTTGACAGCGCTGCCGATCATCGAGACGCAGGCGGGCGACGTTTCTGCCTTCGTGCCGACCAACGTGATCTCGATTACCGATGGGCAGATCTTCCTCGAGACTGACCTTTTCAACGCCGGCATCCGACCCGCCATCAACGCTGGCCTTTCGGTGTCGCGTGTTGGTGGGGCCGCACAGTGTCCCCTGATCAAAAAACTCGGCGGTGGTATCCGTCTGGCGCTCGCCCAGTACCGTGAGCTCGCAGCATTCTCGCAGTTCGCCTCGGACCTTGACGAAGCGACGCGCAAACAGCTCGAGCGCGGTGAACGTGCGACCGAACTGATGAAGCAAAAGCAGTATTCCACGATGTCAGTCGCGGAGATGGCAGTGAGCCTCTTCGCCGTGAACGAGGGATACCTTGATGACATCGACACCAACAAGGTGGTGGAATTTGAGCAGGCGATGCAAAGCCACATGAAGAGCCAGCACAGCGAGTTCATGGATGAGATGAATCGCGATCAGGCCTACAACGACGAGGTTGCCGGGAAACTGCACGAGGCGTTGAAAGACTTCAAAGCCAACGGCAGCTGGTAAGGACCGGGAAGGGTAGAGACGATGGCCGGCGCCAAGGAAATCCGAACCAAGATCAAGAGTATCCAAAATACTCAGAAGATCACTAAGGCGATGGAGATGGTCGCGGCGAGCAAAATGCGCCGCGCGCAGGAGCGGATGAACCACGCGCGGCCTTACGCCGAAAAAATGGCCAGCGTCATGGCCCATCTGGCCCAGGCCAACCTGGAATACAAGCACAGTTACACTGAGGTCCGTGACCCGAAACGTGTCGGATTTATCGTGGTCTCGAGTGATCGAGGTCTGTGCGGCGGGCTCAACATCAATCTGTTCAGACAGGTACTCCACAGCATGTCGGAGTGGCGCGACAAGGGTGTAGAGATTGATGTCACCGTGATCGGCCGCAAGGGCTTGGGTTTTTTCAAGCGCGTTGGTGTGAACATCGTTTCGGAAGCCACGCAATTGGGAGACAGGCCGCAGCTCGCTGATCTCATCGGCGCAATGAAGATCATGATGGATGCGTTCAGTGAGGGCCAGATTGATCGGCTGTTCCTCGCGCACAATGGATTTGTCACGACCATGACGCAGCAGCCTCGTGTTGACCAGTTGTTGCCGGTCTCAGCGCCTGAGCCGGATGAGCGCCTGGAACAGCACTGGGACTACTTGTACGAACCGGACGCGCGGGATGTGGTGGACGCACTGATGATGCGCTACGTGGAATCGCTCATTTATCGTGGCGTAGTGGAAAACATCGCCTGCGAGATGGCCGCCAGAATGGTGGCGATGAAATCCGCATCGGACAATGCGGGTAACCTGATTGACGAATTGCAGCTGGTCTACAACAAGGCCCGTCAGGCTGCTATTACCCAGGAAATTTCTGAAATCGTCGGCGGCGCCGCAGCGGTATAGCCGCTCGCTCACCGACGGTAAAGATAAGGAACCTTTACGAGGAAAACGCTATGAGTACCGGCAACATTGTTGAAATCATTGGCGCTGTGGTTGACGTCAAGTTCCCGCGCGGCGCGGTGCCTCGCGTTTATGATGCCCTCACGGTCAGCGAAAGCGGCCTGACCCTTGAGGTCCAGCAGCAGCTCGGTGACGGGGTCGTCCGCAGTATCGCCATGGGTTCAAGCGATGGCCTCAAGCGCGGCCTTAAGGTCAGCAACACAGGCGCGCCAATTACCGTGCCGGTGGGTGAGAAGACCCTCGGGCGCATCATGGATGTCCTTGGCAACCCGGTGGATGAAGCCGGACCCGTGGGAGCTGAAGATTCCCTGCCGATTCATCGAAAAGCGCCGGGCTACGCTGACCAGTCTCCGACGGTCGACATTCTCGAAACTGGCATCAAGGTCATCGATCTCATCATGCCGATCTCCAAGGGCGGCAAGATCGGCCTCTTTGGCGGTGCCGGGGTCGGCAAGACCGTGACCATCATGGAACTGATCAACAACATTGCGAAAGAGCATTCGGGTTTGTCGGTCTTTGCAGGGGTCGGTGAGCGTACCCGTGAAGGAAACGATTTCTTCCATGAAATGAAAGAGTCCGGTGTGCTGGATAAAGTGGCAATGGTTTTCGGCCAGATGAACGAACCTCCCGGCAACCGGTTACGGGTGGCGCTGACGGGACTGACCATGTCCGAGCACTTCCGTGACGAAGGCCGCGATGTCTTGTTGTTCGTTGACAATATTTATCGCTACACCCTGGCGGGCACTGAGGTATCAGCGCTGCTCGGGCGTATGCCTTCAGCGGTGGGCTATCAGCCCACGCTGGCGGCGGAAATGGGTGTTCTGCAGGAGCGGATTACCTCTACCCGTACCGGTTCGATCACCTCGTTCCAGGCGGTCTACGTCCCCGCGGACGACCTTACCGACCCGTCTCCGGCAACCACCTTTGCACACCTCGACGCGACACTGGTGCTCTCCCGGCAGGTTGCCGAGCTCGGCATCTATCCGGCGGTTGATCCCCTGGACTCCACCAGCCGGCAACTCGACCCGCTGGTCGTCGGTCAGGAGCACTATGACACCGCCCGCGCAGTGCAGGGGACGCTACAGCGCTACAAGGAACTGCGGGACATCATCGCGATCCTGGGCATGGATGAGCTGTCGGAAGAAGACAAACAAGCCGTCAACCGGGCCCGAAAGATTCAGCGCTTTCTGTCTCAGCCTTTCTTCGTTGCTGAGACCTTCACGGGGTCCCCGGGTAAGTTCGTGTCTCTCAAGGACACGATCCGCAGTTTCCAGGGGATCATCGATGGACAGTACGATGACATCCCGGAGCAGGCCTTCTATATGGTCGGCGGCATCGAAGAAGCCGTTGAAAAGGCGAAAACCGTCACCTAACGTGCTGGACAACCGTTATGGCTAATACCATCAGGGTCGAGATCGTAAGCGCCGAGGAAGAAGTCTGGTCCGGCGAAGGTACCATGGTGTTCGCACCTGCAGAAATGGGCGAGATCGGTATCGCACCACAGCACGCCCCGCTGCTGACACGGCTCAAGCCCGGCGAGATCCGGGTGCAGCAGGAAGCCGGCGAAGAGCAGTTTTTCTTTGTGTCGGGCGGCATGCTTGAGGTGCAGGGACATCTGGTAACGGTGCTGTCGGATACCGCACTGCGCGCCGGAGACCTGGACGAAGCGGCGGCCCTTGAGGCGCAACGCCGCGCAGAGCAGGCAATGGGCGACCGCAGCAGCGAGATGGACTTTGCCAAGGCCAAGGCGGAACTGATTCAGGCGGCAGCCCAGTTACGCGCCATTCAGAAACTGCGTGGCAAAGGTCGGGGCTGACCTGCGTCCGATCATCCCGCAGCGGGAAGAGACTGTGTCCCAGCAGGTTGGAACCGACAAAATCGTCTCTGTGGCGTACACGATCAGGGACGGTTCGGGAAAAATCGTCGAACATACCGGTTTGCCGGTCTCCTATCTTCACGGCGGCGACGATGCCCCCCTCTTTCCTCAGGTGACCGCCGCATTAGAAGGCTTGAGCGCTGGGGACACAACCGAAGTTCTGCTGAAAGCCCAGGAGGCTTTCGGCCCACACGACCCGGGTTTGACTTTCTCTGACAGTATTGAAAACGCGCCTGAAGAACTGTGCCACGTGGGCGCTGAACTCGATGCCGAAAATGAACGCGGTGAGGCAATGCATTTTCGGGTCATCCGGGTCGGCGACGGCGAGATCACGGTCGATGGTAACCATCCCCTGGCAGGTCAGGACATCACCTTTATTGTCCGGGTGACCGACGTGCGCGATGCCACCCCTGCCGAACTCGCTGCCAACGCCCAGCAGCAGATTCACTGAATCCCGCCTCGCGGCACCCCGCGGTGACGATTGCAGTAATATC
>CAYSMI010000138.1:2514-4469 GCA_964432165.1 uncultured Acidiferrobacter sp. | reverse complement strand
AGAATGATTGAAGTTTTTATCCCTTTCATTAGATTTTCCTCTTTTGGGTATGTTTTCTGATATTAGTCCTACTGATGGCCTGTTTCAAGGAGCTCGGAACGACTAATCGAATCATCGTGAATGGGATTAAACTCTCACCGGAATTGATTTTTGGTTCGTCAATTCCTCGGGGCTGGATGGCATCACCGTAAAATAACAGATATCTTTCGAGAGACTTAATCCTTGGCTTTTAAAAAATCAACAGCGTGGCTTAAGGAAACAGTTCTTTTCAGCGACCGCTACAACCGGGTGTGGCGCTTTTTAGGGGTCATGCTCGTTGTTCTTTGTTTTGCGCTCACACTGTATTATTCCCTGCCATGAGTGCGGCTCACCCAATCCCGGCAGCGGATTCCGCCGTTAGCCCCTCTGTGGCGGATCAGCTCGCACGCGAACGCAATCTTTATACCAAACGAAACCCGAATAGTTTCGCGATTTTTCAGCAAGCCAAAGCATCGTTACCGGGGGGCAATACCCGAACGGTCTTACATTACTCACCGTTCCCTGTCGTCGTGAAACGGGCTCAAGGCGCAAATATCGAAGATGTCGATGAACATCACTACCAGGACTTTCTCGGCGAGTACACGGCGGGTCTTTATGGCCATAGTCATCCCGAGATCATTGCGGCTGTTTCCCAAGCACTTTCTCACGGTCTGACCTTTGGCGGGCCGACCGAACGTGAGGCACAGCTTGCGGGCTTGATCTGTGAGCGGTTCCCTGCTGTTGAGCGACTTCGCTTCTGTAACTCTGGGACCGAGGCCAACGTACTCGCCTTGAGCAGCGCCAGGGCCCACACCGGTCGGACGGATATCATGGTCGCTGATGGCAGCTACCACGGCGGTGTGCTCAGTTTCGCGGGTGAGAACCCGTTGAACGCACCCTTCCCCACCCACCGTATCCCCTTCAACGATCTTGATGCAGCGGTTGAAAAGATCAACAGCATGGGTAGTAAGCTTGCCGCCTTGATCATCGAGCCCATGATCGGGGCGGGCGGCTGTATTCCGGCACACCCGGGCTTTCTTGAGGCTCTGCGTGAGGCAACCCAAAAGACCGGGGCTCTGCTGATCTTTGACGAAGTCATGACCTCCCGACATGGGCCAAACGGACTGCACGGCATGCTCGGTATCCGGCCGGATCTCGTCACCTTCGGCAAGTATCTTGGAGGTGGTTTGAGTTTCGGGGCGTTCGGCGGGCGCGCGGATATCCTCGAGCGTTTCGACCCGAGCCGGCCCGACGCGTGGCCGCACGCGGGAACCTTTAACAACAACATCCTGAGCATGACAGCAGGCTGCGCCGGGCTCAGCAAAGTGTTTACACCCCGGATCGCAAGCGCATTCTTTGAGACCGGCGAAGGATATCGCCAACGCCTTGAGGCCGCTTTATCTGCCCTGAGTCTGCCGGTCCAGATCACCGGCATGGGCTCAATGATGGCGCTTCACTTTGGAAGCGAAAAACCCAACGCCCCCTATCCTCACCCGCCCGGGTTTTCAGATCTTTACGAACTGGTTCATCTCAAGATGATGGCAAAAGGACAGTTTTACGCAAGGCGGGGCATGATCAATGTTTCGCTGCCGGTGACCGATGACATGTTCGACCAGTTCGAGACCGCACTGGTCTCGGTCATCGAAGCGTGCGCCGACGCGATTCTTGAGACCGTTTCACACTGAAACCAAAACGCCCCGCTAAGCGGGGCGTCGTGATTGGCTGACATCACTTTAGCCTTTTTATAGGCACTTGTTCACTATTATGTGAGTACAGTCATTCCTCCACCTGTCTGCGCCTGTGGATAGTCACCCTTCTCCAGCATCATCTGGACGTCCCTTTACTTCACAAACCCCAAAAATCGGCACCTGACAGCGTCACACGGCGAACCTATGGGACAGACCTACACAGACGGCGTTATATCCCACATCTTATGG
>CAYSMI010000138.1:0-2414 GCA_964432165.1 uncultured Acidiferrobacter sp. | reverse complement strand
CCCCCTACCCACCCCCATCGCAGTTTTCGCATATATATATCTCGTCCACACACCGGCGGGGGTTTTGAAAGAGCTTGGACCGGCTTGCTCCGCAGTCAGGCCGAAGACTAAGATCTTTCCACTATGAATCTATACCGCCGGACCGCTCTCGAGGGTACGCCCAAGTGACGACTGATTTCCCGCCGCTGCTCGGCTACGCCGATCGACTCTCCGTCCGGGCGGGGGAAACGGTTGCGATCAAGGTGAGCAGCTACCTCAAGGGGTACTACACGGCACGGCTGGTTCGGACGATCTGCGCAGATCCTAATCCTGGAGGCATTGGTCTGATAGAAGAATCGGTCGAGTCCGAGTTCTCAGGCCGCTATCCGGCACGCATCCAGCCGTTTCGCCCGGGATCCTGCGCAGAAATAGCACTGCCGCCGGAACCGGAATTGCCACAGATCTTTACCCTGACCGCGATGATCTGGCCGACCCGGCTTGCGTCAGGAAGGCAGGTGGTGTTTTCGATTGGCAATGCCGAATCAGGGGCCACATTGATGCTCGGCCTTGCTGAGAGCGGCCATCCCTGGGTTGCTGCCAGGTTGGCCGACGATGACTGGGCAGAAGTTATCGTGGAAAGACCGCTCAGCGAACGACAGTGGGCGCGTCTTTCGGTCAATGTCAACGGCCTGGCAAACACCTTGACCTTGGTGGCCCAAAACGGGGAGACCTGTGAAAGATCTCAACTCATAGCGGATAAGCCCGTCGCTTTATCCTCTGATGTACCCGACAGCCTGGTAATTGCAGCAGCCCATACTCCCGGCCCCCGCCTGAACTTCAACGGCAAGATAGAGGACCCCGCCATCCGGGAGGGCGATTTCGATCCGGACGGACCTATCCGGACCCCGGAACCGGGTGCGTGGTTTGCACAGTGGGACTTCGCCCGGGATATCCCGAGCAACCGGGTTGTTGATATCGGGCCCCACCAGCTACACGGCGAACTGGTTAACTTTCCAGCGCGGGCAATGAGGGGATCAAACTGGAATGGTACCGAGATGTGCTGGCGGCATTCACCTGATCAGTACGGCGCCATCCATTTTCATGAAGATGACATCTACGACTTCGATTGGGATACCGATTTTCTGTTTCACGTCCCCAAAGGGCTACGACCAGGCGTCTATGGCGTCCGCCTTGAGCAGGAAGAATTTCAGGATACGGTTCCGCTCTTTGTCTGCCCCCCGCGAGGACAGCAGACGGCACGCTTGTGCGTCCTCGTATCGACCTTTACCTACACCGTATACGGCAACCATGCCCGGCCTGATTATGATTCCTCCTGGCAGAAGAAGATCGAGGCCTGGGATGCCTACCCCTGGAATGCTGCTGAGTACCCGCACTATGGCTGTTCGACCTATAATTTTCACTCAGACCGCAGCGGTATCTGCCATGCCAGCCACCGTCGTCCCCTGTTTAATCTCAGGCCGGGATACCTGACGTTTGGTGCAAGCACCTGTTCCGGCTTGCGCCATTTTCAGGCCGACAGTCATTTGATCGCCTGGCTCGAACATCAAGGGTACGACTACGACATCGTCACCGACAGAGAACTGCACGACGAGGGTGTGTCCGCAATTGCTGGCTATGCGATGGTGACCACCGGCTCCCATCCCGAGTACCACACGCCCCAGACACTGGATGCGCTTTTGCAATATCGTGATCAGGGTGGTCACCTTTGCTATCTTGGCGGCAACGGCTTTTATTGGCGGGTCGCCGTTCACCCGGAAAACCCTTCCCTGATTGAGATTAGGCGGGCAGAAGGCGGCATCCGCGCCTGGGCATCCGAGCCGGGCGAGTACTACAACGCATTTGATGGCCAGTATGGGGGTCTGTGGCGTCGTAACGGGCGCCCTCCCCAGGCACTGGTCGGCGTAGGCTTCTCCGCACAGGGACGGTTTTTCGGCTCTTACTACCGTCGCACGCCTGAAAGCCATGATGCGCGGTTCGCCTGGATGTTTGAAGGAATCGACGACGAGCTGATTGGTGATTTCGGCTTTAGTGGCGGCGGTGCAGCTGGGTTCGAGCTTGATCGCTGTGATCATTTCCTTGGCTCGCCCGAGAACGCCGTTGTGCTTGCGTCATCCGAAAATCACAACGATACCTTTGTCGTGGTGCCCGAAGAGCAACTGACGCATACTGCGAATGCCGCCGGGGTTCCCGATGCGGACCTGATTCGCGCAGACATGGTGTATTTTGAAACACCCGCAGGTGGCGCGGTGTTTTCTACGGGCTCCATCACGTTCTGTGGCAGCCTGCCCCACAACGGGTTCAGGAACAATATCTCTGTACTGCTGGGTAATGTTTTCGATCGTTTTCTTCGAGCCCGGTGAAGAACGCCGACAGCTAAAGCGTTAGCTCTTCAGCTACGAGAATCGACTGTTATT
>CAYSMI010000137.1:0-4579 GCA_964432165.1 uncultured Acidiferrobacter sp. | reverse complement strand
GCCAGATGGTCACGAATTAGGCGCAGTGATTGCGTCTCTTCCGTTTTCAGTTCCCCAATTTATCCCTGAGTAAGTCTTTTCACTGGAAGCGGGTTACCTGAATAGAGACAGAAGGGCGGAAGTAGTGGATAGTCTTGCCCCCCCGGACTGGCCTCGCGTATAACTTCTTGATGCTTACATTTGCGGCGGCCGTTTTCTTGTTGATTATTACGCCCGGACCTGGGGTCCTTTCGACCGCTGGCGTTGGGTCAGGTTATGGTGCGAGAGCCGCAACCCTCTACGTCGGCGGGCTATGGCTCGGTAACAATCTGGTGGCTTTAGGAGTGGTCAGTGGCCTCACTGCTGTCATGCTGGCGGCACCGTCTATTCGCACAGCACTGCTGTTCGCTTCGGTGTGTTATCTACTTTACCTGGCGGCACGAATCGCCTTGGCAGGTTCAAAGATAGCCTTTATTGAGCGAAGCAAAGCGCCGGGAATTGCGGGCGGATTAATGCTGCAGGTTATCAACCCCAAGTGCTATGCGGTCAATACCACCTTCTTTTCTGGCTTCGCCTTCCTGCCCCAGAATCCGCTGGCCGAGATCGCGATCAAGTTCGCGATCATGAACGTCATCTGGATTCCGATCCACTTCTTGTGGCTGGCTGCTGGTGTCAGCATACGCCGGCTTGATTTGCCACATCGCATCCAGCTTGGGATCAACATCTTGATGGCGCTATCGATGCTCGTTGTAGTGGCTTTGGCTGCATTCGCGTCTTGGTGATAAAGAAAGGCTTGGTGACTTGCGCCGCTATCAACATGCATTTCTTGATATCGATTGCCATTTACCTCTACATCAAGCATCACGGACGGGAGCTTCTGGAAAATATTTCGGGTAAAGGGGCGCCGCGTCCCGTCAATCCCTCGGGGCTGCCTTTATTCAGAGAGCGATACTTAACTGCTTTGGCGAGCCCGCCTAGCGGTGAGATCGGCTTGGAAGATCAGGGTGACCGGTGCAACGCTTGCCGCGAGCACCGGCTGTTTTAGTCTTAGTGCCCGGCGAACACGAGCATCTGAACCGGCATCAGAAGCGCTTGAATCCGCAAGATGATTGCGTGCACGAGCCCTACCGTATCTACAATATGCAGGAACACCGTTTCGCCAAACCCCAATTCGCCTGATTCCAATAAGTCGTGATTATTGGTGTATGCGTTAGCGATGCATTTGCTGCCGGGCATCACTTTTTTAAGGCCGCCGGCATAGAGTGGTTCCATCACAACGGTTAAGGTGCCCGGGCGAGCACGTTGCTGTGCGTCCAGGAGTGTGTCCGAAGGTTTAAGTTGTCCCGCGGCGACAACGGGCTGAACGCGGGTGACGACCATTGGAATTACCTTGAACGGGTCGGACAGACATACAACTTCAGCCAGCGTACCTAATTTAATTACTTGTGTTGCCAGTTGATTAAATCCCGCGGCGATTTGATAACGGCCTGATTCCGGTCCTTCAGAGGGAATTAACACGCCCGCCGGTCGAAGAATGGGGTTCACATAGTCACCGCGCTGCAAGAAGAACTGAGCCACTTCGCCATCGACCCCTGCATAAATTACCGTTTTGCCCAGCTCCACTTCGGCTTGTTCGAGTGCCCGTTGGGCGCTCTCGCGCTGTGCGGGAAGGACTTCGTCAATTTGAGACTGAACGGCCTCAATATTGGCCTGCGCGGTCTGCACGCCACCACGTTTCTGGGCAACGTTATTGGCAAGTCGGTCTAATTCGATCTCGCTGACCAGTTGAGCTGAGAGCTTCTGTTTCTTGGAAAGTTCGTTTTCGGCCTGCTTCAGTGCGCTTTGCGCCTTACGAAGCGTTGCGTTCGCAGCTTCCAGTTGAATTTTGGCTTGGGCAAACGCGGATTCAATCTGGTTCAACTGGCTCTTCGCGAGATTCACAGCGGCGAGTTGGGAGCTATCCAGAAGGGTGAACAGGGGATCGCCCGCCGAAACGGGTGCACCATTCTTAACGAAGATTTCTTCGACGCGGCCGCCACCTTCCGGAAGAATCGGAATGGTTCGGAAGTAAGGTCCCGCGTTAGTCGTAGAGGGATGAAAATAGAAGACGACGGTAATCAACGTAACGGTTAGGACCAAACATGCCGTAATGCCCCAACGAAGCTCGTACCACATGGTGAAGAAGTTAATTTCAGCGCCCCACCGCTTTCCTTGACGGTACCGTCGGAACAAATAATCAGGAAGTACTGTGACGAGGGAGCAGAAGATGAGTTCCAGCATGATTTAATGCTCCCTTGCTTTGTCTTGACTAGGTTCGCCCGAGTTTTCTACTGGCCGCCTGGCGATCTGGGCCAATGACTGCGAAATGTTATTGATTGGCGTCAGAAAATCCGGCAGTTTAAGTAGCGCCAGAATCAGCGCCACAACCCAGAAAATATTGTTGTGGGTGAACAGGGCCAACAGTGCCAGAACCATGATCAGCTGCGATTGGGTATTCCCATGCTTGTGGGCTAGCTGTTCAGGGATGGCATGGATTTTTAAATAGAAAACGCCGATACCGAGAATCATTGCGACTACGGTGACGGCAATCGCTGTAAACAGCGGATCGCCTCCATCAGCTCCCCCCAAATAGGAAGGTAGCGTGTGCGGGGCGAGAGGATGAAGTTCACCGGCCATGGCGCATTGCTCCTGGAAATTCTAGATCGCTAAGAATAGTAACAAGTCTAACGTCTTTCTGAGGCGAGACCATGAGCACATCAACCAAGACCTAAGCAACTAGTCTCGCGCCGCCTCGGAGGCGGCGAGCCGCTCAGACAACGGTTTTGCCGATATGCCGTGTGCCAATAGACTTAAACCGACTGTGCATACCACTACCGCGACGATGAGCTCAGTGTTGGGCAGCTGTTGTGAGACGACAATCGAGGCAAACGCGAGACTTGCGAGCCCGCGGGGACCAAACCAACCCAGGAACAACTTGCTTGCAGCACTCTCCTTCGAGCCAGTCAGGGAAAGCGCGATTGGAATCATTCGAATAAGCGTCAGGCTTAAGATCGCATAGCTCAGAATCTGAAAATCAATGACCGGTAGTGCCAATGGAACAATAAGCAATCCGAACATCACCCAGGCGACCAGCGCCAGGACTTCACTGATCCCTTCTGCAGGCTCGACAAGGTGGTGCACCTTGTCTCCCATCAGGCCACGAAATACCAGGCCGCCGACGAAGGCAGCAATGTATCCGCTGCCCTCCAAGGATTGCGCAACCGCGAAACAAGCGACTGCCAGTGCAGGCAGGCTCATCTGTAGCCAGATTCCGTCAAGCCAGTTTTTGCCTTGGGCAAACTTAAGCAATGTCGCCCCCAGCCATGTCAGGCCTATCCCAACCACCGCGCCAATCCCGATCTCCTCGGCTAATAAGACCCAGGCAAGGCCCTCCCCGCGGCTTGCGTCCCCAAGTTCCAGCGCAATAAAGAGAAGTAGAAAAGGAACGCAGAGACCATCATTTAGGCCGCTCTCGCAACTTAATCCCTCTCGCAAACGGTCGGGTACCTGAGGATTGGTGACAACGGCTTTGCCCAACGCAGCATCGGTTGCCGCCAGCATCGTGCCAAGGACGGCGGATTCGTAAAGGGAAAGGACATCGAACCAGAAAGCTGCCGCGACAGCCCCAAGTGCGATCGTAAGTGGCAGCCCTATCGCCAGCATCCGAACGGGAATACGTAGGTTCCGTCGAAGGACTGCAAGGTTGGCGTTGGCTGCATCAATAAACAGAATCAGGGCAAGGGTGATATCGATCAGGGGTTTGCCGTTCATTTCAGCCGCCTGAGGCGAAAACCAATTCAGGCCCAAAGGACTCATTGCCATGCCGACTGCTACAAAGATGATCGGAGCAGAAAGAGGCAATCGCTGAACTTTCCCAGCGATAAGACTATAAAGAAACGCTAAAAGCGCAAAACCCGCTAAGCCAAGGTACATGATCAGATTCCCCTATAGGTTTCCCACAACGTTATCTTTCGCTGGGGGGTGGGTCAAGTTTCTCTGACGGCGATCTAAAGTCTCATCGACCAGCAAGAGCGACAATAGAATGATGAGTCGATCCGATTACCTGAAAACCCAAATGCTGTTAGCCTTTACGTCAGCGTCAAGCTTAGTGACTCCAAAATAGTGATCTCAACGTCGGGAGAAGAAAACTGCTTGGTGCACGGGATAGGTGTCATCAGTCGTCGCGCAGCATGCCGCAAATCATGTTGATGTGCTCGATGGCGGCGCTTGCGCGTGCGGCTCGCGAAATCTTCTCGACTTTGCGCTGCATCCGCGCTATGTGGATAAAAGCCAACAACGCTCTGGCAGATGGTCGTAAGTTGGGCCGAATTCGACCCTGCCAAGCGCTTCTGATCATCTTTTCGCTGGTTCTGATCGGCGGTTGTGAATCTGATCGTGACGAGCTTGAGTCCAGCAACAGTTGCGTCTGGTGCCGGCTAAACGATGCGGATCTTGCCGGCGCGGATCTTGCCGGGGCCACGTTGTGGATGGCCTTTCTGGAGCGGGCTGATCTAAGTGAGGCAAACCTCAGTGGCGCCAATATCAACCGGGCAAAGCTGAC
>CAYSMI010000136.1:0-4659 GCA_964432165.1 uncultured Acidiferrobacter sp. | reverse complement strand
AATGCATCCGGGACCGCCAAGGACTTGATCCCGGCCTTCTCGAGTTCACGGATGTGCCGTGCGGTAATCCGCTTTTCCGCCTCAACAATGACTTTACCTGTAGACGTTGTCAGGTCGAAGTCGAGTTCCTGCCCACGCAGCCGCTCAGCCACAAGATCGACCTCGGCTGATTCCGGCAACAGGGTGACGCGGTCGTTTTCGAAGAAGAGGCTCAGAATCTCTTCGGTAGAGTAGTCGAGCGCCTTCAGGATAATGGTAGCGGGAAGTTTCCGGCGCCGGTCGATCCGCACAAACAGAAGATCTTTCTGGTCGAATTCGAAATCCAGCCAGGACCCCCGGTAGGGAATCACCCTGGCATTGAACAGCAGTTTTCCGGACGAGTGCGTCTTGCCCTTGTCGTGATCAAAGAAGACACCCGGCGAGCGATGCAGCTGCGAGACGATTACCCGCTCAGTGCCATTGATCACAAAGGTGCCGTTCTCGGTCATCAGGGGCATCTCGCCCATGTAGACGTTTTGTTCCTTGATATCGCGGAGGATCTTCGCGCCGCCCGACTCACTCTTGTCAAAGATGATCAGGCGCAACGTGGCAAAAAGCGGAGCCGAGTACACCATTCCGCGCTGCTGACACTCACGGACATCAAAAACTGGGGTGCCAAGCGTATAACTGACAAAATCCAGCGCGGCCGCGCCGTTATAACTCTCGATCGGGAATACTGACTTGAATGCCGCCTGCAAGCCTTCATCAATACGCTGCAGAGGCTCGACCTGGGCCTGAAGCAGTTTTCTGTAGGAAGCCTTCTGAATTTCCAGAAGATTGGGTACCTGATCAGCCGCTGACCGGGTACTGAAACTCTTACGAATCCGTTTTTTCTCGGTAAAGGAGTAAGCCATGAAGACCTCGCAGAACAGTTAGAACAAAGCGTCTACAACACACGCAAATGCGCATGCAAAAAACGCGACAAAGCAGGAACGCGTTGATGGGCGATCGGGCGACCGATCAACGCGCTACCAGACCAGTGAATGCCCGCCGCGGCGGGCAAATTCTCTGGCGATCACTTGACCTCAACAGATCCGCCTGCTTCTTCGATCTGTTTTTTGATCTCCTCAGCCTCGTCTTTGTTGACCCCTTCTTTGACCGCCGACGGGGCCGACTCAACCAGATCTTTGGCTTCTTTGAGGCCCAGACCGGTAATAGCGCGGACTACCTTAATAACGGCGACTTTCTTGTCACCGAAAGAACTCAGCACCGCATCAAATTCGGTCTTCTCTTCTTCTGCACCGGCATCTGCGCCAGCTCCACCCGCAGCCGGCGCAGCAACAGCAACTGCTGCCGAAGCGGATACACCGAATTTCTCTTCCATGTCCTTGATCAGCTCGGACAATTCGAGTACGGACATTTCTGCCACCGCATCCAACACTTCTTCGCGATTCATTGGTTTCTCCTTAACTTGAGATTTTGTTACCTTGAGCACTCAACCGTATTTCACGCTGCCTGTTCATCAGGCCGGCTGTCCCGGACAGCCGCCAGCGTGCGCACAAACTTCGAAGGTACTTCATTGAGAGTCTGGACCAGTTTGGTCATCGGCGCTGCCATAGTGCCCACAAGGGTTGCGAGCAACTCCTCGCGGCCTGGCAGTATGGCCAGAGCCTGAATCGCCGTAAGATCCAACAGGTCGCCATTCATGGCGCCAATCGTGATCTTCAGCTCTTCGTTAGCTTTGGCAAACTTCGAGACCAACTTCGCCACCGCGACGGGATCCTCCGAAGAGGAAATCATCACCGGACCGGTGAAGTGATCTGTCAGACACTCAAAACTCGAATCCGCAACACTGCGGCGGGCAAGCGTGTTTTTAACCACGCGTACATCCACACCCAGATTGCGGGCTTCGCTCCTCAGCTCGGTAATTTGCGCAACGGTGAGCCCTCGATACTCGGCCAGCACTGCAGCCTGGGCCGCAGACAGCGCCTGCGTTACCTCACTGACCACAGCCTTTTTCTGATCGATACTAAGGCTCATGTAGCACTACTCCTTGCTCGTTACACCCTGGTGTCCTGACCGGTAAAAATCCCGGATCGGGGGCACCGCCTACGCAGGCCGACTTCTCGCCATTAAGCGCCTGCGGCCAACTTCTCCGCTTGCGCACCTGCGGTCTTCGACGGACCTGCGGTTCCTGATGATCTGAAGATCCCAGACCCCGCGGCCCCTCAAAATATTGCTCATATCTATCTAAGCGGCTTAACCGGCAACCGACGCCCGGTCGACTTTCACGCCGGGCCCCATCGTTGTCGACAGGGTCAGCCGCTTCAGGTACTGACCTTTGGCTGCCGACGGCTTGGCCTTATCCAACGCGTCCAGCAGCGCCATGAGGTTCTCCTTCAGGGCTGCTTCGTCGAAGGACGCTTTGCCGATCGGGCAGTGAATCACGCCCGCCTTGTCGATCCGAAACTGCACCTGTCCGGCCTTGGCGTTGGTCACAGCCTTTGCCACGTCCTGTGTCACGGTTCCAACCTTGGGGTTTGGCATCAGACCGCGGGGGCCGAGCACCTGGCCCAGTTTCCCGACGACGCGCATCGTCCCTGGGGTCGCAATACACACATCAAACTCGATCGCTCCGCCCTTAATGGTGTCTGCGAGATCATCCAGTCCGACGATGTCCGCTCCGGCAGACTTCGCCGCATCAACATCATCACCGTCAGCAAAAACAGCCACCCGCACGGTCTTGCCTGTGCCTTTGGGCAGGACCGTGGCGCCCCGGACATTCTGATCCGATTTTTTGGCATTGACGCCCAGGTTAATACTGACATCGACGGATTCATCGAATTTCGCCGAAGCAGACTGCTTGATCAGCTTCAGCGCATCATCGATAGCGTAGAACTCTCCCGGCGACAGCCCTTCGGATGCCTGTCGATACCGTTTTCCCCGTGCACTCATCAGACGCCCTCCGTTTCAATGCCCATACTCCGGGCGCTACCAGCAATGATCTTCACCGCCTGATCCATGTCATACGCACTCAAGTCGGGCATCTTGGCCTTGGCGATTTCCTCGAGCTCGGCACGGCCAACCTTCCCGACCTTGTCCTTGTTCGGCTCGCCGCTGCCCTTCTCCAGGCCTGCGGCTTTTTTCAGAAGCACTGAGGCCGGTGGTGTCTTCTTGATATAGGTGAAACTCTTGTCAGAGTAGACCGTGATCACCACCGGGATGGGCAGACCCGGTTCAACGTCCTGCGTATCGGCGTTGAACGCCTTGCAGAACTCCATGATGTTCAACCCGTGTTGTCCCAGGGCCGGACCTACGGGCGGGCTCGGTTTGGCCCCCCCAGCGGGCACCTGCAGCTTGATATAAGCCTCAATCTTCTTTGCCATCGTTTACTCCGTCGGGTCCAAGCGCCGTTAGGCTCCCCTATTTATTCACGACATTCCAGCGGTCTACCGCAACCGCCCCGACCATCAAAACATCGACCAAACCCCTCCACCGGCAGCATAGCGCTGCCAGCGAGGTCTCCGGCTCTATGCCTTTTCGACCTGGCTGAAACTCAGCTCGACAGGTGTGGAGCGTCCAAAAATCGATACCGACACTTTGAGCTTGCTCTTTTCAAAATTGACATCTTCCACGTGCCCGCTGAACTCTTTAAACGGACCGTCAATGACGCGGACTACCTCGCCGGGAGCAAAGGTGTACTTCGGTCGCGGATGTTCCGCACCCTCCTGCACCTGCTGCAGGATCGCCTGGGCTTCCTGATTCGAGATCGGCACCGGCTTGGAGCCACTTCCGCCAACAAATCCGGAAACCTTCGGCACAGACTTCACCAGGTGCCATGCTTCATCAGTCATGATCATGTGCACCAGCACATAGCCGGGAAAGAACTTGCGTTCACTGGTTCTTTTCTGGCCGTTTCTCAGTTCAACTACCTGCTCGGTAGGGACTTCGATATCACCGAAATGATCTTCCATTCCCGCCCGGCGGATATATTCACGCAGGGATTCCTGCACGTGCTTCTCAAACCCCGAGTACGCCTGAATAACGAACCACTGCATCGGCGACTCGGCAGGAGCGCTCTCTGCCGGCACTGTCTGCGGCACATCCTCATCGATTGTTGCGTCATTCATCATTTTCTAAACCAGGATTATGGCTATCGCTGTGGGCTATCTAGCCCAGACCCAGGGTAAGGTCATAAATCGCCCAGAACGAAAGGGCATCCAGCAGCCAAAGGTAAATACCGACCACCAGCACCATCAATATGACAACCATGGTGGACTGCGCGGTTTCGCGGCGCGTCGGCCAGACCACCTTCCGGACTTCGGTCCGGGTGGCGAGCGCGAACTGCCACACCGAACGGCCGGGGTCCGAGGTCAGGGCGATACCGGCAGCCGCAATAACGCCCACCACAACAACCAGCGCCCGGATCAACGCAGAGCTGTCTCCCAGGATATAGAACAACGCAACTGCGGCCACCACGGCCAGGCCCGACGCCAGCAATTTCAGTTTATCCGGCAATACCATCATGCCCTGATCCGTTTCCTTTACTGGCAGGCCAGGAGGGAATCGAACCCCCAACCTGCGGTTTTGGAGACCGCCGCTCTGCCAATTGAGCTACTGGCCTAAATGTTCCCGAACGCCCACGCGCCGGGTCGCTTTTCTCTCTAAAACGCCTTCTAC